>JAUXHM010000074.1 GCA_030621535.1 Candidatus Methanophagales archaeon
CTGTGTAAGAACATCGCAGTTCGACGGCGAATTCGCCGAAATTCTTACTGCATCCTTTACCATCGCCTCTGCTTTTCTTCCGGTTGCTAATAGTATTCTCATAAGCGTTTTTTATAACCACAAGATTACACATCGTGGGCTCTGCCCACATCACTGCAAGCCCGGAAAGGGCGTATTTCACGAGATTATTTATTAATTTATCAAAGAAAACTTTTTTTCTTTTAGCACAGGTTTTCTTTTTTTTAAAAAAAGAAAAAGTGTTGTGTTAATCTCGTGAAATCTCGTGGTTTATCAATTGCAATTTGTTACCAGGTTTACTATTTACGCTTCATTCCTCCTCTTTTAAACACTCCCGGAGCGGGTCTTCTGATTTATCCTTTATCGTCTGATACACGATAAATGTTTCAGTCCGCTCGACAGCGCCAAAAGACTGCATTATCCTTAAGAATTCCGTCATCTCATCCTTATCGCGGAAAAGAAGCTCCAGAAAGAAGTCAAACCTGCCGAAGAGGAGTTGAATTTTCCTCACGTTTTTACTGTTGCTCAAGAACGCCTCGAGTTCCGTCCTCAGTTGCTCTTCGGGTTTTGCTATGAGCAGGACATAAGCGTTGAATGAGAACCCGAGCTTATCTGCGTCCAAACAGACCGAAAATCCTTTTGCAACGCCATCCCCCAATAGCTTCTTCAATCGCACAAAAGCCACCTGCCGGCTTATCCCGCACCTTCTGCTCAGCTCCGAGTAAGATAGCCGCCCGTTCTCAAGCAATGCTCTCAAAATGCATTTGTCCTTTTTCTTCAGCTTTGTTTCCCTCATTTGTAAAAATTAAATATCGAAATATTTATAAAGTGATTATATTTATTTCTTTTTAGTTTATAATTATGGTTATGGATAAGGTTGAGGACATAAAAGGGAAAGAGGAAAGCGAAGCAGGAGGGACAGAAGATGGAAGATAAATTAAAAACACGATTAGGGGAGAAGAACTACCAGAAACTTATCGGAATAGATAACCCGGAACTTCATCAATTCATTGCTAAGTACGTAGAGCTTTGCAATCCTGATAAAGTTTTCGTCTGCACCGATTCGCCAGAGGATGTCCAGTATGTCAGGCAAGAAGCGATAAGAGCTGGAGAGGAAATGGAACTCGCCATCGCGGGGCATACGGTTCATTTCGACGGCTATTACGACCAGGCAAGGGATAAGAAGAATACTAAGTTCCTTCTACCACCGGGTGCTGATTTGGGCGCTAATCTAAACGCAATGGATAAGGAGAAAGGGCACATAGAGATACATAGCATTCTGAAGGATATTATGCGGGGGCACCAGCTGTTTGTGCGGTTCTTCTGTTTGGGACCGCTCAAATCGCAATTCTCAATACCCGCTGTTCAGCTTACCGATTCGGGTTATGTAGCGCATTCAGAAGATTTACTGTATAGACAGGGGTATGAGGAATTCGTAAGATTAGGACGAGCTGCACAGTTTTTCAAGTTTGTACATTCGGCGGGCGAGCTGGACGAGAGGATGACTTCCGCAGATATTGACAAACGACGCGTGTATATTGACCTTGAGGATGAAACCGTGTATAGCGTGAATACGCAGTATGGCGGCAACACTATCGGACTTAAGAAGTTAGCGATGCGTACAGCGATAAATCGAGCATCAAAGGAAGGCTGGCTAAACGAGCACATGTTTATTATGGCTGTGCATGGCCCGTCGGGCAGGAAGACATATTTTACGGGGGCGTTTCCTTCTCTCTGCGGGAAGACCTCTACATCTATGCTGCCGGGGGAGAGCATCATCGGGGACGATATAGCTTACATAAGGAATAAAGAAGGAGTACTGCATGCAGTAAATCCGGAGAATGGAATATTTGGAATAATACAGGGCGTGAACCCCGAGGACGACCACCTGATCTGGAAGACGCTACACTCTCCCGGTGAGATTATATTTTCAAACGTGCTGGTTACGGAAGAAGAAAGCGTGTTTTGGATTGGCAAGGCAGGAGAAGAGCCGAAAAAGGGGTTTCATCACTCCGGTGAATGGACACTAGGAAAAAGGGATGCAGAAGGTATTGAAATTTCTCTTTCACATCCAAATGCCCGGTTTACGCTTGACCTAAAACTCTTAGAGAACCGGGATTCTGAGCTTGACAGTCCTGAAGGAGTCGTAATAGGCGGGATAACATATGGTGGGCGAGATTCGGACACGAAAGTGCCGGTTGAGGAATCCTTTGACTGGATACACGGCGTTATTACGATGGGTGCCGCGCTGGAATCAGAAACGACAGCCGCAACGCTGGGGAAAGAAGGAGTGCGAAAAATTAACCCGATGAGTAACTTAGATTTCCTTTCCATACCTATTGGGAGGTATATAGCGAATCACTTGAACTTTGGCAGGGGACTAAAAAACCCGCCACCCATATTCTCGGTGAACTATTTCCTAAAAGATGCGAACGGGAATTTCACGAATGATAAAACAGACAAGGCAGTCTGGCTTAAGTGGATGGAACTGCGTTCTCATCACGAAGTCGAGGTAATAAAAACGCCTACGGGACTCATACCGGAATATGAAGACCTTAAGAGGTTGTTTAAACAAGTGCTCGATAAAGACTATGCCGAAAAGGACTATAATGAACAATTCACGGTACGGATTACGGAGAACTTAGCCAAAATCGAGCGAGTAATGCCGTTCTACAAGACAAAAGTTCCTGATACGCCACAAATAGTGTTTGAAGTGTTAGAAGAGCAAAAACAAAGGCTAATCCTTGCAATGGAGAAGTACGGAGATTATATTTCGCCAAAAACATTTCTTTAAAAAAGAAAGCTTTACCAAAAAAATAGTTTTTCTTTTAGCACAAACCTTTCTTTGAAAAAGAAAGCTTTACCAAAGAAACTTGTATTTTTAGTAAAGGTTTTTGCTTGCAAAAAAGTTTTTTGGTAAAAAGAAAAAGTGTATTGAAATGATAGAGATATGTATATATGGGAGAGGGGGGCAAGGAGGGGTTACGTTAGCGGAGTTAGTCGCACATGCAGCCATCTTAGAGGGTAAACATGCGCAATCAATGCCTTCTTTTGGTCCTGAGAGGCGGGGAGCGCCCGTTTTCGCATTCTTACGAGTAGACGAAACAGAACGAATAAAAGTCCGAGCTGAGATAAAAGAGCCCGATGTGCTACTCGTGCTTGACCCGGGTCTGCTAGGGGTTGGCGATGTCGTTTCACGGCTTAAAAAGGATGGAATGACGATAGTCAACACGATAAAATCGCATGACGAGATGAAATCAAAAATAGAGGCGAATAAAATAGCAACCGTAGATGCAATGGGCATTGCGAGGGCGGTTCTGGGTTTGCCTATTGTCAATACGACAATGATAGGAGCGCTGGTAAAAGCAACGGGAATAGTTAAGTTGGAGTCCATGGAGGCTCCAATGGAAGAACGCTTTGGAAAGGTTGCGGCGAAGAACATCGCAGCGATGAGAAAAGCGTATGAAGAAACGGTGGTCAGCTAAAAATGGGTGGAGAAAAATTAGGCTGGAAAGACCTGGAACTCGGGTGTGTGGTTACCGAGCCCGGAAGTGCTGGTGAGTATAAAACAGGTGATTGGCGGTCTGAAAGGCCTGTTCGTGAGAACGAGAAGTGCATAAAATGCGGGATATGCTATATCTACTGTCCGGAGGCGTGCATAAAGGAGGATGAAGAAGGGTACTTCGAAGCCGACTTGTATTATTGCAAGGGATGTGGAATCTGCGCGCATGAATGCCCGAAAGGCGTAATAACGATGGTTGAGGAGGTGGAAGAATAGAATAGTGGAGAAAAACAAAAAACCTCAAAAAAACGCTTTACTAAACACTGAAGGAACTAAAATGAAGAAAGAAAAAGTAGTGGGTTTGGAAGGTTCTTTTGCCGTTGCCGAGGCGGTTCGACTGGCAAACACTGACGTTATCGCCGCATATCCGATCACACCGCAGACGCACATCGTGGAACGGCTATCGGAAATGGTGGCAGAGGGCGAGTTGGATGCGGAATTTATCTGCGTTGAGAGCGAGCATACTGCGATGAGCGCATGTGTAGGTGCGTCAGCGGCAGGCGCACGCGTGTTTACGTGCACCGCGGGTCAGGGCTTGGAATTAATGCATGAAGTGCTGTACATACCGTCTTCAATGAGGCTGCCAGTGGTTGCGGTGATAGCAAACCGCGCTTTATCCGCACCTCTCTCTGTGTGGTGCGACCACTCGGATATGATGGCTGTTCGGGATATAGGCTGGATACAGATGTTAGCAGAGAACAACCAGCAGGCATTTGATTTGACGCTGTGTGCGTACAGGATAGCGGAGGATAGTGATGTTCTGTTCCCCGCGATGGTGCATATTGATGGTTTTTATCTGTCACACGTAATTGAAGACATGAGTTTGCCGGAAGACGAAGAAGTAGCAGGGTTCATTCCGGAATACGAGTACCCTTTTACGTTAGACCCAGACAAGCCGGTGAGCATGGGCTGTTACGCCCCACCATTCATATACCCGGAGGCAAAGAAGGCGCAGGAAGTCGCGTTTGAGAGCACGATACCGCAAATATTGGAAACGTGGAAAGCGTTTGGCGACCGTTTCGGCAGGTATTACGCACCGGTTGAGAAATACCGGATGGAAAATGCGAAAATTGCGCTATTGACGATGGGCAGTTGCAGTGAAACGGCAATGCTTGCGATAGATGAACTGCGAGCTAAAGGGGAGGATGTAGGACTTATAAGATTGCGATTGTGGCGCCCTTTTCCATTCAAGGAGTTCAGAGAGGCAGTAAAGGACGTGGAGGTGCTTGTGGTGTTAGACCGCTGTGTATCGTTTGGAATGGGCGGTCCTGTTTGCTCAGAGGTGAAATCGGCGTTGTATGACCAGCAAAAGAAACCGCATGTGGTGGGTTTTATCGGTGGGCTTGGAGGACGCGACATACTGATAGAAGGATTTGAGTATATGATACGAAGCGCGTTGGAAAAGGTGAAAGCGATAGAGCGAGGAGAGGAAATCGAAACGGAGATGATAGGGGTGAGGGAGTGAGGAGGAAGAGATAAAAAATTATTAACCACAGATTACACAGATTAACACAGATAGACGATAAGAATCAACACGGTTAAACTAAAATAAATCTGCGTAAATCAGTGTAAATCTGTGTCTCAAATGGAAGGAGGCTATGCTTTATATACAATGACAAAAAAGAAAGAAGAAGCGGATTTGTTTGTGCCAAGGGAGGTTACAACCGACGAGATCTTCGTTCCCGGGCATCGCGCCTGTATAGGCTGTGGCGAGGCTCTCGCAATTCGGCACGTGTGCAAAGCGCTGGGAAGAAACGTGATTATCGTTAATGCTACGGGATGTTCAGAAATTATCGCGTCGCTATTACCGCAGACTTCGTGGTGCGTTCCATGGATTCATACACTGTTTGAGAACACTGCATCAGTGATGTCAGGAATAGAAGCGGCGTATAAGGCGCGAGTGCGAAAAGGCAAAATACCCGATAAGAAGGTGAAATTTGTTGGATTTGGCGGTGACGGTGCCACTTTGGATATAGGATTACAGGCACTGTCGGGTGCGATGGAACGAGGACATGATTTTCTTTATTGCTGTTTTGATAACGAAGCGTATATGAATACGGGCATACAACGGTCTTCTTCCACGCCTTATGGTGCATGGACGACCACCGCGCCTGATGGAAAGAAGAGCATTGGACAGGCGACGTGGAAGAAGAACATGCCCGAAATCGCGGTTGCGCATAAGATACCCTACGTGGCGACGGCTTGTCCTTCGTATCCGTTTGACTTGATGGATAAAGTTAAAAGAGGATTAGAAATCGAAGGACCTGCTTACGTGCACATATTTTCTCCCTGTCCTACGGGCTGGAGGTCACCGCCGGAACTAACGATAGAACTAGGTCGGTTGGCAGTGGAGACCGGTGTTTTCCCGCTTTACGAGGTAATCAACGGCGAATATCGGCTGAATTTCGATTTTACGGACTTGAAACCCGTGCGTGAATACATGAAACCGCAAAGGAGGTTCAGGCATCTTACGGAGGACATCATAGATAAAATACAGGCGCG
>JAUXHM010000057.1 GCA_030621535.1 Candidatus Methanophagales archaeon
ATTGATTCACGATATGTACAAGAGAATATAATAGAGAAAGTGCTGGTGAATAAAGTGGAACCACTGAAAGAGGAGCTGAAACTATTTGTCGAATGTGTTAAAGAGGGTAAGCAATTCCCGGTTACGGCGGAGCAAGCGGTATTGAACTTGCGAATTGTAGAAGAGATAAAGGAGAGCGGGAAAGGGAAAATAAAAAACTAAAATCTTTTATTGACACAGATTAACGCAGATTAACACAGATTATAAAGATCAACAATGCCAAACTTAGATTTAGAAAGTCCGCGTAAATTCGTGTAAATCGGTGTCCTTAAAAATGCCAATGAAAAATTACAAACATAGAGAGATAACCGAGAAGATAATAGGTGCAGCCCAGAGAGTGCACAATACGCTTGGTTATGGTTTTTTAGAGAAGGTGTATCAAAATGCGCTTGTTATTGAGCTTCGAACACTTGGATTTAATGTAGATGTGGAACAGCCTATCACAGTTCATTATCATGATGAAATCGTTGGTAATTATGTCGCTGATATTGTCGTCGATGGAAAAGTCATTCTCGAAATAAAAGCCGTAAAAGAATTGTCTAAAATTCACGAGGTTCAGCTCGTCAACTATCTTAAAGCAACCGGTATTGAGGTCGGTCTTCTAATTAACTTTGGTAGGTCTGTAACTGTGAAACGTCGTGTGATGGATAAGAAATAAATCAGCGTCTTTTATAGACACGGATTAACGCAGATTGATACCGATGAAAAGATCAATGTCGTTAAAAATTAGCCTAAGCCCAATAAAAGAAAAAAATCTGTGTAAATCAGTGTAAATCTGCGTCTCAAATAGAAGGGGGTTTTACTTTATATACAACAAGAAAGTGCTTTTGCGACTTCTTTTGCAAAATACGTGATTATCAAATCCGCACCCGCTCTTTTTATCGCCGTCAGTCCTTCCATCACGATTTCACCCCTGTCCAGATAGCCTTTTTCCGATGCCGCGGCTATCATTGAATACTCGCCACTGACGCTATAAGCCGCAAGTGGCACGTCAAATCTTGCACGTACCTTAGAGATGATGTCCAGATAGAAAATAGCGGGTTTCACCATCACGATGTCCGCAGCTTCTTCTATGTCGAGTTCCACTTCCCTTAGCGCTTCGCGTGCATTTGAGACGTCCATCTGATAGCCGCTTCGGTCTCCGAATTGGTAACCCGAATCGGCAGCTTCGCGGAAAGGCCCGTATAAAGCGGAATTGTATTTCGCCGCGTATGACATAATGGCGGTGTCCGTGAAACTGTCATCATCAAGGTTCTCCCTTATTGCTTTTACCATTCCGTCCATCATTCCCGAAGGCGCTACAATATCTGCACCCGCTTCTGCTTGGCTCACTGCTATTTTACCCAGCACTTCCAGTGTAGGGTCATTGAGCACGTGTCCACTCCCGGCATCTACATCTACAAGTCCGCAATGCCCGTGAGTTGTATATTCGCAGAGGCACAAATCGGTAATAATTACAACGTTCTCCACCTCTTCCTTTAGCTTTCTAACCGCCCTTTGTATTACTCCTTCCGTATTGAATGCTTCACTCCCCGTTTCGTCTTTCTTTCGGGGTATTCCAAACAACAGCACCGATTTTATGCCCAGAGAACGGGCTTCCGAAACCTCTTTTACTGCTCCTTCTATCGAAAAACGGTATTGCCCGGGCATGGAATCAATCGGTTTTTTAGTTTCGCCTTCTATGTTCTCGTCAATAAACACCGGGAGAATCAGGTCGTCCGTGGAAACCCGTGTTTCTTTTAGCAGTTTTAGCTCGCGCAAACGTCTCATTCTAACTGTTGGGAACATCTGATTTACTCCTTTTCACCCTTGCCCAATTCCTTCTCGAACTCATCCATAAGAAAATCTATAAAATCACAGTTATTATTATTATTGTTATTGTTATCTTTATCGTCATCAGCATCATTCTCACCTGAACCCTCACCTCGCATTACCGCATAACTCCTGAGTATCCGGGTTGGTAAATGGAAAGTTTTAGACAAAACGGCGTGTGAAAAACCTTCCAATACCTCCTTCGGGTCCCTGCCTTTCTCAATATAGCCGAGCGCCTTCCTTTTCTCCTCTTCTCTTATCCGAGAGCCGTGTTTGTGAATCAATGCAATAACCCGTTCTATCTCTTCGCGGTTTAGAATCGTTTTAAACCGTTCTATCTCTTCCCTTATTATTAGTTCAACGTTACATACCTCAGAAAGCCGCTTTTCCAGGTTCTCCTCACTTATCCCGTATAAACTGTCCAAATCATATAACCGGATCCCGTCAATCTCGCAGACTCTCTCCTCCACGTCCTTTGGATTGGCAATGTCTATAATGAGTAGGTCGTTGTCCGTTCTCCGATGCGCCATTATCCTCACCATCAAATCATAATCCAGAACGTAATGCGGTGCTGAGGTAGTGCTTATGGCGACGTCACAAACAGAGAGACACCGCTCACTTTCATCCAGCTTTGCCGCCTTACCGCCAACCTCTTCTGCAAGTTTCTTCGCTCTTTCATACGTTCGATTCGCGATAAACATGGCTTTCAATTTTTTTTCTGAAATGGCTCTTGCTACCAGCGTGCCCATTTCCCCTGCACCAATTACAAGTATGCTTTTTCTTTCCAATCCCCCCGTGATGTGTTCTGCAAGTTCAACCGCTGCGGACCCAATAGAAACCGACCCTTCGTTTATTCTCGTTTCGCTCCTCGCTCGCTTCGCCGTTTTTATCGCCCTGTCAAATGCCATGTCCAGAAGACGGTCCATCGTGCCTTCGAGCTTGCTTTCCAGATAGCACTTTTTTATCTGCCCCAGAATCTGGTCTTCGCCTACTATCATCGCTTCGAGCCCACAAGCAACTCGCATAAGATGCTCTAAGGCATCCTTACCCACGAAAATCCCGCTCTTTTCCAATTTCAACCGGTTAACGACTTCTTCTAACACTGTCCGTGATTTTTCCGAGCTGATGTATGCCTCTACACGGTTACACGTTTTTATAACTACATAGCCGCACACACGCGGGTCATCGGCAAATATGCTTGGATTCAATCTCTCCGCTATCTCTTCAAGTTCCTCTACACTGCACTTTTTATGCGAAAACCATAAAGAGCCGATTTTATGCATTTTGGGGTTTATGTTTATTTTTATTTATGTGTTTTAAATTTATCCTCCACAATTTTTAATATACGCTTTTCTGCAACTTCGACTGGAGCATCAAGAGCAGCCCAGCATTCTGTATCGTTTAAAACTCGGTTCAAAATCGCTCTCCTTTTGGATTCTTCTAAATTAATCTCTTCTTTTAAATATCTCCTGAGGCGTGTCTGGATTTGCAGCATCTTTTCCTCCTTATCTTCTATAAGCGACATAATCTGCCCCTTCATATATCTTGCCATTGCAGGTCCTTTCCCACGCGTAGAGACGGAAATCAGGAATCCACCCTTGTTTACAACAGAAGACATAAAAGCATCGCCTTCATCCCTATAATTAACGAGGACGTCAAACGTCGCCGCTGCTTTTAAAATACGCGTGTTCAGCGTTTCATCATCGGTGCACACGAGGATTAAAAAAGCCCCTTTTACAAGGTCTTCCAGATTCTGAGTCCGCAAATCACACCTGAAACACTGTATCTCCCCCTTTTCCCGCGTCTCCTCTATCCAATGCGTGAAATCCCGGCTGTAAACTTCTACAGTTATCTCCCCGCTTTCTACGTTCGTTTCCAAAATCTGCCGTAGTTTCCTCTCTGCAATCGTACCTCCACCAAATACAACGATTCTTTTACCAGAGAGGTCAACATAGAGGGGGAGCATGGTTCTCGTTTGTTTAGTAAATAGAAAGGTAAAAGATTTTTGTTTTTAAAGTTTTCGCTTTTTCCCTGCTTTTTACCGCAGAGTACGCGAAGCACGCAGAGGCATCGGAAAAACCGGGCAAAGATACAAAACGTCTAAACTCATTTCTCCTTTATCAATCTCATAAACATCTCCTCATCTATTATCCTCACACCCAGCCGTACTGCCGTATCCCACTTAGAACCCGCTTCTTCGCCTGCCACCACATAATCCGTGCGTTTTGACACGCTCGATGCTACTTTTCCGCCAAGTCGCTCCACTATGCCCCTCGCTTCCTCTCGCGGCATAGATATCCGCCCGGTAAAAACGAATGTCTTTCCTTCCAGAACCTCTCTCACTGCCTCCTCTGCTACCCCTACTCCCCTTTTTTCATAGCTCACCCCTGCCCTTTCCTGCTTATCCAACAATTCCTTCGTGCTCCCCTGCTCGAAGAACAACAGAATGCTTCTCGCTACTTCTGGCCCTACCTCCGGTATGCACACCAAATCATCATAACTCGCATTCCGTAACGATTCCAAATCTCTGAAATTATCTGCGAGTAAAGAGGCCGTATGGTCACCCACGTGTCTTATTCCCATGGCATGAATGAGCCGGGAAAGCGTAGTGTGTTTGCTCTTTTCGAGAGCATCCAATATGTTCTGTGCCGATTTGCCGCCCATCCGTTCCAGCCTCAAAAGGTCGCTTTTCGTTAAGAAGAACAAATCCACTGCATCAGAAACCATTTTTCTATCCACTAACTGTTCTATTACTTTCTCCCCCAGTCCTTCTATGTCGAGCGCACGAAGCGAAGCGAAATGTTTTATCCTTTCTTTTAACTGCGCCTCACACGAAACACCTATGCACCGCCTGATCGGGCCCTCTTTTATCACTTCCGCACCGCAAACAGGGCATCTGTCAGGCATCTTGAATTCTTTCTCCGTTCCCGTCCTCTTCGACTTTATCACGCTTACAACTTCTGGTATAACGTCCCCTGCCCTTTCCACCACCACTGTATCGCCAATCCGCACGTCCTTCCTCCTCAACTCATCTTCATTATGCAATGTTGCCCTGTGTATTGTCGCCCCCCCTATCGGCACGGGCTCTAATACCGCAACAGGGGTTAATGCCCCTGTTCGCCCCACCTGCACCACTATATTCTTCACCCTCGTGAACTCCACGCGCGCTGGAAACTTGTATGCAAGTGCCCATCTTGGACTCCTTGAAATCGCACCCAGTCTTTCTTGCTGCTCTATGCTGTTTACCTTCACCACTATCCCATCAATCTCATAATCCAGTTCATCTCTCTTCTCCTTCACTTCTTCGTGATATCTAATGGCGTCCTGGATAGTCTCAAATCGCCTTATTAAAGGGCTTATCTTAAACCCTATTCTTCGTAAATACGCCAGCACTTCCCACTGTGTTGAGAACTCCTTCCCTTCTGCTCTACCGACGCCATAGGCAAAGAAATCAAGAGGCCGAGAAGCGGTAACTCGCGGGTCAAGTTGTCTTACCGAACCCGCAGCCGCATTTCGCGGGTTTGCAAACATCCTCGCCCCCTTTTCTCCCAACGCCGTATTCAAGTCTTTGAATTTACCCACCGGGATGAAAACTTCCCCCCTTACTTCCAGCAGGGATAAGGGAACACCCGAAGCAGAAGCAGCATCAGAAAAAATGCGCAGCGGTATTGTCTTTATCGTTCTCAGATTCTGTGTAATCTCCTCTCCTGTTTCTCCGTCACCTCTGGTGCTTCCGACGGAAAGAACTCCGTTCTTGTATATAAGTTCCATCGCCAGCCCGTCTATCTTCGGCTCCACCACGTATTCTATCGCTGCCGCGCCACCCGCTTCTCCAAGAAACTTCCTCACTCGTTCATCAAAATCCCTTACCTCTCCCTCATCGGAAACACTATTCAAACTCAGCAGAGGGATACTGTGCTTATAAGTGCCGAACGCCTCCAGCGGTTTTGCTCCCACTCTTTGCGTTGGGGAATCGGGCGTCACTAATTCTGGATATTTGCTTTCGAACTCCTCTAACTCCTTAAAAAGCCTATCATATTCGGCATCGGATATCTCTGGCTCGTCCAGCACATAATATCGGTAATTATGATAATGTATCTTCTTCCTCAAATCCGCTATATATTGCTTTACTGCTTCTTTTCCCCCTTCACCCACCATATTTAGATATATATACAATGAACCAGATAAAAAATAGAAGGAAGTTATACTTTAACTATATACAATACAAAAGTAGAGAAGACAGAAAAATATGGCGCAAGAGAGGGAAAAGGGAACTGAAGAGGAAGATGCAAGGAAGGAAGAGCAGGCTATGTTAATACCCGGTCCTGATTACTTAGCAAGCGGTGTCCACATAGGAACGCAGCAAAAAACAGGCGATATGATGCGATTCATTTACCAGACAAGACCAGATGGGCTGTATTTGTTAGATGTAGAACTTATGGATGCAAGGCTGAAAATAGCAGCGAGATTTTTAGCAAATTACGAGCCTTCCTCTATCGTGGTTGTATCCGCAAGGGAGTATGGCCACCATCCCGTGAGTATGTTCGCCGAGGTGACGGGAGCGAAGGCAATAGCGGGGAGATTTATTCCCGGAACTTTAACGAATCCCGGATCCGAATATTTCATAGAACCTTTTGTATTAGTCTTGACCGACCCAATGACAGATGCGCAGGCTTTGCAGGAGGGTGTGAGTACCGGCATACCGCTGATGGCACTTTGTGATACAAACAATTCCACGGCAAACGTAGATTTTGTTATTCCTACGAATAACCATGGAAGAAAAGCGCTTGCCACTATTTATTGGCTGCTTGCACGCGAGCTGTTACGAGAAAGGCATCGTAGAGGAGGTAGTAAAGAGGAATTTACGTTCAATTACGATGTGGATGCTTTTGAATCCGAGATATAATAAAATAAGAGTAACAATGAGAAGAGCGGCAGTTGCAGGTGCTTTTTATGAAGGAGAAAGAGCGAGTTTGGAAACCCAGCTGCGGGATTGCTTTTCTGGTGTAAAGAGAGAAGAAAAAGGAAA
>JAUXHM010000053.1 GCA_030621535.1 Candidatus Methanophagales archaeon
TCCCCATCTTCCTCTTCGTTTCGCGTACCGTTCCTTCAGGATTAACTACCGCCTGCCGTTTCGCCGCTACGCCGACTAACCTATGGCCGTCCTTTGTAAATGCAACTACCGATGGAAACATCTTCCCCCCGTATGCACTACCCTCTGCACTCGGTATTATCTTCGCTTCGCCACTTTCATCCACAAACGCCGCTTCGGAGTTCGTCGTTCCAAGGTCAATGCCTATTATCCGTCCCATTTTTATCTGCCCCTACGTTTCATATCATTTCAATTCAATTTCAATGACTTCTTGAATTTTATAAAAAAAATAAAAAAAGAAGGAAGAAAAAAAAATTAGTATTCTCCCATTCCTTCCATTCCGCCCATACCACCTGGTGGCATTCCACCTGGTGGCATACCGCCGCCTGCCGACGCACTTGACGCTATTACATCGTCTATCCGCAGGATCATCGTTGCTGATTCTGTTGCCGAGCTTATCGCCTGTGTCTTTATTCTCAATGGTTCTATGACACTTGCCTTTATCATGTCCGCTGGTTTGCCCGTGGCCATATCCAGACCCATATATTTGTTCCCGGATTCGTGTTCAGACCGAAGTGCAACGAGCACATCTATGGGGTCTAAACCCGCATTCTCGGCAAGCGCTCTCGGAATAACTTCCACTGCATCTGCGAATGCCTGTATTGCCAGTTGTTCTCTTCCGCCTACGCTTGCAGCGTAATCACGCAGTTGTATCGCCAGTTCTATCTCCGTGGCTCCGCCTCCTGCGACATATTTGCCGTCCTCTACTGCACATGCCGTTACTCGTAATGCGTCATACATTCCACGTTCTAACTCGTCTACCACGTGCTCTGTCCCACCACGGAGCAATATAGATACGGATTTCGGGTTCTTGCAATCTTCTACGAATATCATCTCGTCGCCGCCTATTTTCCTCTCTTCTACTGTTCCTGCATTTCCAAGGTCTTCTTCTCTGATCTCTTCCAGTGTCGTTAATACTTTACCGCCTGTTGCGCTCGCCAGCTTCTTCATGTCGCTCTCTTTTACGCGTCGCACAGCCATCACACCTGCTTTTGCAAGATAATGCTGCGCCAGGTCATCAATACCTTTCTGGCAGAAAAGCACGGTCGCTCCGCTTCCTGTTACTTTGTCTACCATACTCTTCAGCATGTTCTCCTCCTCGTCCAGGAACGCTTTCATCTGGTCTGGCGATGTAATCTCTATCTTCGCATCTACTTCCGTCTTCTCTATCTCCATCGCAGTGTTTATCAGCGCTATCTTCGCATCCTCCACGAGTTTCGGCATCCCTGAGTGCACGCGCTCCTTGTCTATTATCATCCCCTTTATCAGCACGGTGTCTTCCTTGCTTCCTCCCGTCTTCTTCTCTAACTTTATGTGGTCCGTGTCTACTTGCCCTCCTGGCTCCGCTATCGCTCTTACTGACTCCACTGCAAGGTTGGTCAGCAGTTCTCTTGCAACCTCTGCTCCCTTTCCAGTCATAGAAGTCGTTGCTATTTTCTTCAGCGTCTTGACATCGTCGGACTTGACCGTCTTTGCCATTTTCTTTAACACCGAATACGCTTTCTCCGCCGCCAATCGGTACCCTGTTACAATCAACGTTGGGTGTACCTCCTGATCCAGCAAGTCCTCGGCGCGCTTCAGTAGCTCGCCACCTATAACAACTGCACTTGTCGTGCCATCTCCAACCTCATTGTCCTGTGTCTTCGCTATCTCTACCATCATCTTCGCTGCGGGATGCTCTATGTCCATCTCCTTCAGTATCGTCGCTCCGTCGTTTGTTATTACAACGTCGCCCATAGAGTCCACCAGCATCTTGTCCATTCCCTTTGGTCCCAGCGTAGACTTAACTGAGTTAGCAATGGTCTTCGCTGCGAGAATGTTCCTGCTCTGTGCGTCTTTTCCTCTTGTCCTTTCACTACCTTCCTTCAATATCAATATTGGCGTTCCGCCTAATTGTCCTGCCATGTGTTTTATTCACCTCTATTTTTTATATCTGTGGTTCTATATAAAGGTTAGTATATAAATAAATACAAATGCACATACTAAACTATGTACAATAAATCTGTGTCTCAACTAACTAAACATTTGCCTTGGTAGCATAGTGGTAATGCGCCACCTTGGTAAGGTGGAGAGCGCGGGTCCGAGTCCCGCCCAGGGCTTATTCGTAATCTTGTGGTTATAATTTTCGGAATGACTATAATCACTGATACAACCTGTTCACGCCATTAATTAATGCATACAACGATGCGAGGACTATATCTTCGCTTACGCCACTTGCCGTTATTGTTCTATCCCTTCTGCTCATCTTCACCACAACGTTCACCAGCGCATCGGCTCCACCCGTAATGGCATCTACGTGATACTCCTCAAGCCGCAAATCCGCCATGTCCATCCCCCTTATTCCCTTCTTCAATGCGTTTATCGCTGCATCCACAGGACCTACACCAACAGCTGCTTCTACCACGTCCTCACCGTCTATTTCCAATCTTATTGACGCTGTTGGATACACGTTCTTCCCCGAGACCACGGATAAGTCAACAAGTTTTATCTTCTCGCCTCTCTCGATGCTCAGCACGTCATCCACCACCGCCTGAAAATCCGCATCGGTAACCAATTTACCCTTGTCCCCGAGCTCTTTTACCTTTGCCAGTATCTCACTCATTTGTTCCTTATCCGCCTGAATCCCCTGCTCTTCCAGTGCCATCTTCACCGATGCCGTACCCGTATGCTTACCAAATGCAAATCGCCTCTTCCTTCCTACTATCCCGGGGTCCATTGGCTCGTATAAGGTCGTATCTGCTAACGTGCCGTGAACGTGCATCCCTGATTCGTGCGTAAATACGTTATCGCCCACAAGCGGCTTGTTCGGCGCAACAGGCACCTTTGTCAGATTACCGACCAATCGCGATGTTTCATATAATTTCGATTTTACAATGTTCGTTTTCATACCGTAAAGCAGTTCCAAAGCGGTTACTACCTCCTCCAACGATGCGTTGCCCGCTCGTTCGCCCAATCCGTTCACCGTTACGTGCACCACCTCCGCACCTGCCAGCACGGCTGCCACTGAATTCACCGTTGCTAAACCGAAATCATTGTGACAATGCACCGCAACAGGCGTGTTAAAATTGCAAATCAGCCCGAATAGCTCTTTCGTACGCTCGGGATACAAAATGCCCACCGTGTCACAGAAACATAAACGGTCAACAACCGCGGCTAAATCGGAAAAGAAAGATTTTAAAAATCCCGTGTCCGCCCTAGATGCGTCTTCTGCGCTTATTTCTACCTTTAACCCGTGTCCTTTTACATAGTCCACCATCTCGAATGTTCTGTTCCTCAGCGATTCCCTATCGGTCTTCAGTTTCTTCTTTATGTGCGCATCTGAGACAGGCGCGACTAAATTAACCGTGTCCACATCGCATTCAATCGCAGCGTCAATGTCGCCCTTCAACAACCGAGCAAAGGAGCTGATTTCCGCTTTTAACCCTTCATTTGCTATCCCCTTTATCCCCCTTTGCTCGCCTTCCGAAATGACCGCCGTCCCTGCCTCTATGTAGTCAACACCGAGTATATCAAGTTGTTTTGCAATCTGCAATTTCTGCTCGGGCGTTAACGATACGCCAGGAGTCTGCTCACCGTCTCTTAACGATGTGTCCAGGATTTTTACGGTTTTTTGTTCTTGCATATTCCATATTCCATAAATGCCTATTTAGCTATTCCTTTCTTAGTATATTGTATGTGAATTTAAAATAACTTCCCACTATTTAAGACACAGATTTACACTGGTTAAGCGAGTTTAGAGGTTTAGCTCGTTAGAGGCTCAGTTCCTTTGACCAAACCACTAAACCGCTATATTATCATCTGTGTTAATCTGCGTCAATGATTTATTTTAACAATAGCAACAGTCCTTCAGCACACAGTCATTACACTTCGGTTTTCTTGCTGTGCATATCCTCCTTCCATGCTCTATCAAGTTCAGATGAAATGCATATAGCTTATCCACTGCTATAGTTTTCTCCACTAGGTTCGCTATCTCCTCTCTACTATTTCCCCCCAAATCCAATCTTTTGCATATTCGGTAAATGTGCGTATCCACCGGGAAGCAGGGTTTATCAAAGGAGAAACACAAAACGCACGCTGCGGTCTTCTGCCCCACACCATCCATGCTTAATAGAAACCCCATTGCATCTTCTGTGCTCATCGCCGCCAGAAACCGCAAATCTATCTCGCCCTCCTTTTCCTTTATCCTCGAAAGAGCATTTTTTATTCGTCTCGCCTTTATTCTTCCCAATCCACCAACGCTGATGGCTTTAGCGAGGTCTTCCTCTGGTGCTTCTAAAACATCTTGCCATGTTTTATATTCCGCGATAAGCCCTTCGTAAGCGGATTTACAGTTCTTAAAGTTCGTCGTTTGCGATAGAATAGTGAGCACGAGTGTATCAACAGGATTGGTTTTTGCAGGATGCTTCCGCCCATATTCGCATTCAAGAAGTTCGCAGATATGTCTCACGCACCTCTTTAAATCCTCTGAACTCTTCATTTTACACTTCAACTAGGCAAGAATATAAGAGCATAAAAAAAAAAATAAGTTATCTTAAGATTAAATTAATTTAGAATAGAGAAAAGGGAAAAGGGATTAGTAGGCAAATAGGGATTAGCGGGTTAGGCAAATACGTGCCAGTATCCTATTGGCTATTCGCTATTTGGCTATCCCTAATAAAACAGGAGGGGGCCCGTAGCTTAGTCTGGTTGGAGCGCTCGGCTGATAACCGAGAGGTCCGGAGTTCAAATCTCCGCGGGCCCATCAACACTTTTTCTTTTTCACAAAAAGAAAACCTGTACTAAAAGAAATACAAAGAGAAGGTTAATTCTTTAATATTTAAAGAAACTAAAATGGAAGGTAAAGTAATGGAAGTGGAGCGAGATGAGTATTGAAACAAGGGTAATTTTGATTTCTCCGGATTCGGTGATAACGCCGGAAGGAGTAAAAAGCAAGATTCTGGGTATGGTCAGCGAAGATACAAGCATGGCGAGCTCGGACATCCGCGTAAAGGAGACCTGTTTTGGTGCACTGGTGGAAGGGGAAGCGGAGAAAATAAGAGAGATAGTAGAAAAAGTAAGGGAGCTGGATAAGAACGGTATTTTTTCAAAACCACGGGGCTTTCCTATTGGTGACCCGAGGATATGCAGGGTAACGAGGAGAGGAGGACCCAGACCAGGGTTTCATCAGCTGGAACTTGAGCAGGGGCTGCTTCCTATGGTAAGGGCGGCATTGGACAAAATAGAAAATGAAAAATAGAAGAAAATTGGTGGTTAGATTGAGTAAGGGGGAAGGCGAAGATAACGAGAAGGAGAAGGTGGAGGAGAACGAAGCCGTATTTCACAAAAAACTGAAGATAAAATTGAAGGAGAAGGGTAAAGAGGGCAGGTTAATTCTGCTTGAGGATTATCTGGATTATTTCATAAGAGGGAATAAAACGCTGCCCCCCGATTTCCCTACTTTTGTAAGAGAGATTATGGGGCTGGACGAGAGGGAAGGGTTCCTCCATATACGGATATGGCACGAGAACAGTGAACTTGTAGATTTTGCAACGGCAAGGGATTATGAGTACAAAATAGATACCTATGACTGACGAGAGAGATGAATTCATGATAGGAGAAGCTCTTGTAGGGGAAGAGCCAGAAATAGCGCATATTGACCTGATTATCGGTAGTAAGCGAGGGGCAGCAGGGGCAGCATTTGCAAGTTCTATTGCTCAGCCCAAGCAGGGGCACACACCCATTCTTGGCGTTATTAGACCTAATCTCCCCACCAAGCCAATGACGCTTATCGTGCCTAAGGTAAGCATAAGAAATCTTGCAGATGCAGAAAAGATATTTGGACCCGCTCAAAGCGCTGTTGCGAAAGCGGTTGCCGATGCGGTAGAAGAGGGCGTGATACGGAAATCACAGGCAGAAGAGTTCGTAGTTATTGTTTCGGTGTTCATCCATCCCCGTGGAAAGGATTATCAGCGGATATACCGTTATAACTATGCAGCAACAAAACTTGCCCTGTCACGAGCGGTTGAAAAATTCCCAAATATAGATAAGGTTTTAGAAGAGAAAGATAAATCTATACATGCTATGATAGGATTCAGAATAAATAACCTGAAGAAGCCGCCATATCTGGAGGTTGCGCTGGACATCCCTGACTGGAGAAGGGTAGAAGGGATTGTCAGGGCGTTGCCCAAAAGTGATGCGATAATAATCGAGGCGGGCACGCCGCTTATCAAGAGATATGGCGTGGAAGTGGTGCAGAAGATACACCAGTTGAGACCAGAGACGGTCGTTTTTGCTGACCTTAAGACGCTGGATACGGGAAACTTAGAAGCGAGGATGGCGGGGGATGCCACTGCCGATGTTGTCGGTTTTTCGGGATTAGCCCCTGTAAGCACAATGGAGAAGTTTATAGAGGAGTGCAAGAAAGTCGGTGCTCTTTCTCTGATGGATACGCTGAATGTGCCCAACCCCGTTAAAGTGCTTAAGAAGCTAAAGGTGACGCCGGACATCGTAGAACTGCATAGGGCAATAGACGTGGAACAGGTTAAAGGAAGCGAATGGCGAAATATCGGCGAGGTAAGAAAAGTGTGCGGAAACAACGTGCTCGTTGCCGTAGCCGGTGGCATAAGGGTGGACAAGGTAGAAAAGGCGCTGAAGGCGGGGGCGGATATTCTCGTGGTTGGTCGAGCGATTACGGCTGCTAAGGATGTTACGGGTGCGGCAAGGGCGTTCCTCCAGCGGATGGGTGTGGAAGAGGTAGACCAGTTCCGCGTAATGACTGATTTTTAGGTTGTCGGATCCATGATGCAGGATACAGGGGGTGTATCCTGTATCTTGCATTCAATCTCTTTTCTCCTTACTTCTTTTTAATAAGAAAGAAGATAAACAAAAACGTGAAGATTTTTGGGAAGATATTAGACTAAATGCGTATCTCGCTCCTTTTTATCTGCAAGAGGCGATAGAGCTTTATTTGAAATATCAAGCATTTGGTCTTGGCAAAAAAACAATAAAATCCTACAAAGAAGCAGAAGCTAAATTACGTGAACTAATAATACAACGATACGATGAACTCGA
>JAUXHM010000084.1 GCA_030621535.1 Candidatus Methanophagales archaeon
ACGGATATATTTGAGAAGAAATATTCGCTAAAATCTGAAGATTTTATAAAAAAATTCGACAATGGGGAGATGGGAGACGATTTGGATTTCTTTGAATGGTATGCCTTTGTGGACAGTTATAACAGGGTGGAAAAACGGCAGAGGGTTCTCATGGAGAATTTATAAATGATTTATTCTTATTTTTCGAAACGGAAAGCCGTTCTCAATGCATCCCCTTTAGTTGAGGGGTATAAGGTGAAAAGGGAGATTATCGGGTCGTTTGTCGGGCAGATAATCCTTGAAATAACCCTCAAAGATGGTTCTGTCTTACATGGATTTGAATATGTTGTGGTCTCAAAAGGGAGGATAGCAAGGGAAAAATACAGGTATCACTGGATGAATGAAAATGGTTTGATTATGCGATGGGACAACGCACCGCATCATAGAGAAATCGAAACTTTCCCTTTCCATATTCACACAAAAAGCGAGATATTACCTTCTGAAGAAGTTCGATTAGAAGAGATATTGAAGACTATCGAAAGAATACGATTGATTCCTAGCAGCGATAACACCTAAAATAGGGGTTTTTGTAAAAGAGATATGGGACATTCATGATGCTGAAATTGAGAAGGAATTCTTAACAAGGATGAACAAGGAAGGAGCGCAGACCAGTAGGATACCAGCAACCAAATTGTTTCTTTACACTTTTTCTTTTTGTAAAAAAGAAAACCGGTGCTAAAAGAAAAAAGAAATTTTCTTAGTGCAGGTTCTTTTTAAATCAAGCAAAAAAGTTTTTCTTTTAAAAAATGAAAAAAATATACCACCTTGCGGACACACACATAGGCTATTCAGCATATCGGAAGATAGACGAAGCGACAGGCCTGAACCAACGAGAAGTGGACACCTACGAAGCGTTCAAGCAATTTGTGGATTATGCGTTGAAAGAAAAGCCAGACATTATATTACACGCAGGCGACCTGTTTGATTCCGTACGCCCGACAAACCGCGCTATTTGTTTCGTTCTCGAGCAGTTAATAAGGTTAAGTGAAGCGGGCATACCTTTCGTAGTGATTTCAGGCAATCACGAAACGCCTCGGTTGAAGGAAACGGGCAGTGTATTCGGCCTGTTTGAGCATATTCCTGGGGTGTACGTGGTTTATAAGAACAAGTATGAAGTCATTGAAATTGACGATTTGCAACTACATGCGATTCCGCATTCCGATGATATAGAGGGCGAGAAGAATAAAATAACGTTGAATATTGACGCTAATGGTTCTAATTTTAATGTCGCACTTCTTCACGCAAGCGTTCTCGGTGCAGGACTACCCGCCTTTATGATGGGCGACTTCAACGAGCAGGTGGTTGATATTGACGACCTGGCAAAACTCGATTATCTCGCATTGGGCCATTTTCACGGGTGCACGAGAGTACTGGAAAATGCCTATTACGCAGGGTCAACCGAACGGTTCAGCTTTAACGAGGTGAACGACAAGAAAGGGTTCTTAGAAGTCATGTTGGATGCCAATGGTGAAAAAGAAGTCGTATTTCATCCTTTAAAAACGAGAGAAATGGCGGATTTAGAGCCAATTGTTTGCCGCAGTCTTGATGCGCATGAGATAAAAAGAGCCATAAAAAGTCGCATTCAGGAATGCAATCCGCGAGACAAAGTTGCGAGGTTAAAGGTGCAGGACATTCCCCTGCATGTCTATCACGCGCTGGATTTTGACGAGTTGAAGCAGCTGACGAAATCGGCAGTTCATTTTGAGATAAAATATGAGTTCCAGAAGGATAATGAGCTACTTTCTGCGGAACGTCCAACTTTTCGGTCTTTACACAGCGAGTTTGAGCACTTTATCAGGACGTACACGATAGGGGCGCATATAGATAAAACAAGGCTAAACGAGTTAGGGTTGAACTATATGCAGGCGTGGGAAGAGCATGGTGAAGAAGAATGAACCAGTCAAAAATAAATTATACAATGAAAAAAAGATAATTATATAGTTATTTAAAGTTATAAATGAGAGGTGCAACTTGTCAGGTGTTCCAACCCTTACACCTAACACCTCAAACCTAACAAACACCTAAAACCTACCCAGTCCCGTGGTGTAGTGGTCAAGCATACCGGCCCTTGGAGCCAGTGACGGAGGTTCGAACCCTCCCGGGACTATCTATAGTCATTCCAAAAAGTAACCGCAAGATTACACATCGTGGGCTCCGCCCACGTCACCGCAAACCCTGAAATGGTTTATTTCATGAGATTATTTATTGATTTACGCGGATTTATTTACGTTAACATTGTTAATTTTTGTCATCTGTGTTAATCTGCGTTAATCTGTGTCTATAATTTATGCCTCAGCGTTCTCCGTGTGCTCTGCGGTGAAATTTACTCAATCAACCAAAAGTAACCCGTAAAAAGTCAGCTTTTGATACGGTGATGCGAACACTTCCGCCTCGTAGCCAACTTTCCGAATCGTTGCGAAAACGTCTATCCCACATGCTTCCATTGACGGTCTTGCTCTATCCTGATGTGCGCAGAATCGCTTTGGCTCTTTATCTAAGACTTTCTCCTTCTCGGGAATGCAGGGTTCACAATAGGAACAAGGAAGCGCAGTCATTGCAAATGCTTTATAATAGCCCGCTAAATAAGCGCATCTTTCCAGCTCAAACATCGTATCGCTTATCTTCTTGATGGCATCCCATAAAAAGTGATGGGTATGGTAGGAAGGAACATCGGGATTCGGCTGCACGTCTTCGAATCTCACGATAATCGCCTTTTTATAGCCCTTTATGAGCTTTCTCGTCTCTTCTGGCGTTGGTGTATAAGGAGGGCAGGTAAGATGCTTCGCATAGCCTCTACACCCATACCGGCATTTCCACCGCACCCAATCAGCTACTTCTATCTCATCTGCGGGAATACGTTTAAAATCCTCGTGTATCGCTCTTAATTCCTGCAAAAGTGTATCCAAATCTTTTTTCTCCTTCTCTTCTCCCATTTTATACTAACTAATCCATTCCAAAGATAGCACCCTGCGGGCATATTTCTATACAAGCCCTGCAACTCTCTGTATCTCCATAACACCTGCCATAATCTATTATCGCTTTTTCATTCACGATTTCAATTGCATTTACTTCACAAACACTGATACAATCTCTACACCCTGTGCATCGTTTCTGCTCAATGACTGGGATACCCATTTTCCGAACTTTCGCCCTGGTTAACCTGAGAAAAGCCCCCTTATTGGCTAAATTTATAAAATCTCATGTATGATTTCCACGCTCCCAGCGCTTTTGTTCCCTCCTGAACTATTACCCCCTACCTCTTCAAACATGGCTAACAACTTATTTAAAACTTTCTATTTTTTAATCTTTTATTTATTATGAAAATCCTACTTTTCGTCTCATCACATTGCCCGCATTGTCCAGCAGCCGAACAGATACTGAAAAAGGTGGTGCCTGATTATTATGACCATGGATTGTCATTAAAAAAGATACGGATGAAAACAAAAGAAGGAAAGAAACGTTCTTTAGAGTATAATGTTAGGGCAATACCAACCACATTGATACTTGATGATAACGGGAATGAAATCAAGAGAATGGTTGGTGTCATGAGCGAAGATAATTTAAGAGCATCCATTGAAAAACTGCTTGGTTTGCGGAAATCATTTCTAAGCCGAATCTTTGGTGGGAAAAATGAATCTAAAATATAAATGAATTATTTATGTCGAGACCTCGATAGCCACCTTAAAGCTGGAAAAGATAGAGGAATATAAAGTATAATCCCGCCAGCACCAGTATAATCCCGGAAATCCTCTTAATAATCTCACTGTATTTAACAAACGGTTTTAATGTGAAATGTGACGTATATGCAATGGCAAGCAGGGGCAGCCCCAACCCCAATGAATAGATAGCCAAAAGGATGCCTCCGTAGAGGATGTCTCCCTGCACTGCCACCATCATAAGTATCGCACCAAGTATGGGGCCAATGCAGGGTGTCCAGACAATACCGAGCGAAAAGCCGAGCATGAGACCCCCTGCTGATCCCCCCACGTTGGTCGCAGAAAGCCTCGTGCTTAGCCTCGTGTTTGGAATAATCGCGCGGATTCTTCGCTCTATCACATCAAATATCATGTACAGACCAAGAAATATGATTACAAACCCTCCTGTGACATAAAGTGCTGTCTGATACTGCTGAAATATCGACCCAAAGGCAGAAGCAAGCACGCCCATCAGGGCAAATGAAATGGAGATCCCTATGACAATTGTAATTGGTATAAATCTACCCGATTTGGTTGAATATGCTGCAATCAGTGGGATTACCGGAAGTACGCAGGGTGACAAGACGCTTAATATGCCAAAGAAGAAGGCGATAAGCGGCGATGGGGATACCATCATTTTACATATCCCTTCCTACGAAGCCAGCGCCCGCAGATAAATACCGCTGCTATTGTGATTGTCACACCAAATCCCGGCGTTTTCGTATTATGTGCAGATGGACCTTGAAGTGGTGGCTGCGCAGGATTAGAAGATAACCTGAGAGCATACTGCATCTCTTCTACCAGCGTTTTCGCATCACGATAACCAACTAAGCGGTAAACCTCTTCTCCCTGTGAGTTCGTGAACACAATCGCCGGGATGTAGCGAATACCATATTGTCCCCCAAGCCCTGACCCGGCAATGGGAACAAAATTTTTAGACATGTTGATCACTCGTGCATCTGCGAGTACCTCCTTCTGCTTTTTGCACGCAGGACAGTTGCGGGACTCAAAAAATATCATTGTTGGTTTATCTTGAGACTCTGCAATTTGTATACCTTCCTGATAGGAGGTGTGCCACTCTATCGCCGGTTGCGCAACTACTACCTCGAAGCATGTCCCTATGAGCAACAGTGCGAAAACAAGAACGAATTTTCCTTTGATTTCCAGCATATATTTACTTATGTAACTACAATGTATAAAGTAATTCTCATTCCATCATGCCTTTCTTCGGCTGAGCTGCTATTTTCGCTCTCCTTTATGATACGACCTAACTTGTTCGAGAACATGAGGGTAGTCCACAAATATTGCTCCCAAATCTACCGTTCCAACCAGGTCAAAAATGCCCAAAGCTGCTACCGCCTCCCCTTTCCTATTTCTAATCGGAGCAACAACCACCGGTACGCCTGCATATCTACCCTTAAGAAGGTTTGTGCGTATCACTCGATTCTCCTTGAGTACTCGCTCTAATACCGGACCGGTGTATTCAAAGTCTATAATTTCTCCTTTTTCCACTCTAACGCCCTTCTTATTCCGGGAACGCATAGCGACTGGCATTACAAACAAGTCATCCACCGCTTGCGCTATCGGTGCAATTTCTTCTGCCGTTGCGTCCTCATTTACTACTATA
>JAUXHM010000002.1 GCA_030621535.1 Candidatus Methanophagales archaeon
CCTTTTTTATAGCGGTGCAGCGTATTCTTGAGCGCCGCCATTTCGTCTTTCGAGAGGTCCTTATCAAAGAAGGAGTTCATTTGCTTCACTCTTACCTCAGAAATGCCAATGTCTGGACGAGGCAGTCCCGCGAGATAATAGCAGCGGTCTAACACCGCAAGCGCTTCTTTTCCAAATTGTTTCTTCACTTCTTCCTCTTCTATTATCACGGGATTCATAACTTCCTCAAACCCGAGCCGTAGATACGCTTCTCGCAGCTTCTGGATGGTTTCAAACACGGGATGTGGTTTTCCATAGCTTAACCCACGCACCGACCTCGGGTATTTTTCATTGAGGGTTCTCTCACTCATGTATTTTAGCCCAGCCATCCAGGCGGCTTCAAAATCCTTGTTTGTTTCTTCTCGTATCTGTTTGGGGTCGAATTTCATCTCTTGCTACTTCCTTCTATTTCACCTATTTCTTTAACTTATCTTCACACTATTTTATAAATGTGCAAGTAATATCTATGAATAACAAATGATTATGTCGTTCACTTTTGCGGTAGCGTTGGAAAGCATCTGCGTGATATTAATGGCGATGATTCCGTTTGGAGAACTCCGTACGTCCATACCATTTGCAATGGCGATTTATAAAATGGGCGTCTTACAAGCTTTTGCCCTCTCGGTAATGGGGAATATGCTGCCCGTAGTCCCTTTGCTTCTTTTTCTCGACCCTGTTTCAAATTGGTTGCGAAAATACAGCATCTTCGATAGATTCTTTAGCTGGCTATTCGCGAGAACAAGGAGATATGACGACAGAATGCAGAAATACGGCTCTCTGGGTCTGATACCTTTTGTTGCTATTCCTCTTCCCATAACGGGTGCATGGACGGCGTGTGCGGTCGCTTTTGTGTTTGGCATTCGCAGCCGATACGCATTTGCCGCTATTCTCGCAGGTGTGATAATAGCAGGGATAATAGTAACGCTGTCGTGCATGGGTGGTCCGAAGGCATACCTTGCCTTGATTGAAATTATCAACTTTTAGCGTGTTTGGTTCGTGATAACGATATATATTTGTTGCCCCATACCAGAACAATGTGAAACCGAAAACTAACTAACCCGCTAACCCCTCTAAACCGCTAACCCGCTCACTTCCTCTCCACATACCGCCCTCGTTGTTCTATCTCCTTTACCCTTCTCAACACTTGTGAGGCATCCGAAAATGTTCCCTTGTAGCCCTCTATAAATGACTCTTTTAATCGTTCATACGATTCATGCGTGCCGCAAAGACTCTGGAAAAACACATGCACGTCCACGCCTTTTGCCTCCGTGCTCGACTCGATAAAGGATAAACCGAAATCTATAAAGTAGATGGCGTTGTCTCTGCTCACAATAATATTAGAAGTAGTTAAATCGCTATGAATTATGCTGTTTTTGTGCAATATACCCACGAACTCGCCTATTCTTTTGCTTATATCCTCGTCAATCACCTCTCTCGCTAAATCGCCTTCTATTTTCTCCATTACGAGTTCGTAATCGTTAATATCGAAAATAATAGGCGTGGGCACGCCTTTTCTTCTCGCTTCAGAAATCAGTTTCGCTTCGCTTTTTGTCCGCTCTCTCCTTATCCGCTCGTCTATCTCTTTTACGCGATATCGCTTCTGTACCCGCCTCTTATACACGAGGTCGCCCTTTATTTCGACTATCGCTTCAGCACATTGTATTTTCATAAAACAAATGGGGTTTTCCTTTTCCGCAAACGCTTTTTCAAAAAGTGTCAAAAATAGAAAAACTTTTATGTTCAAATCGAGAATAGTTAAAAGATGAAAAATGGCGAAAAAAGTTGTGATAATTGGTGGTGGTGATGCGGGGACATACACGCTGGAAGCCCTATTTAAAAAGGGGGTAGAAGTTCTCAAGCAGTTTGACATAACGCTGGTAAAGAAGGAAAAGGGGGGTTCATCTTCTATTTGCGCGGTGCCTTTTGCCTTGCAAGGTGTTTTTAGTATGAAAGAAGTTGCGGAGGTAGACCCACCAGAGACTTTCGTTAAACATGGCATTGATTACCGAACAGAAACTGAAGCAACGAGCATCAATTTAGAAAATAGCACCGTGAGTCTCGGCACTGGCGAGGGAATAAAATACGAATATTTAGTGATAGCGACGGGGAGAAAGCCTCGTATCCCTGCAATAGAAGGAACTGCCTTGGAAGGTGTTTATACGATGAGCACCGTAGAAAACGGTGAAAAGATAGAGGCTGCTATGAATGCTCCGGAAGCGAAGAACGCAGTGGTTATCGGAGGTGGTCCGATTGGGCTGCAAGTAGCCCTTGCTTTTTTGAAAAAGGGATTGAAAACAACCGTAGTAGTTGGGCACCCCACGCCGATGTCCAGTATGTTAGACCCTGATATGGGTTCAATAGTTCGTGAAAAGGTAGAGAAAGAGGGAGTCGAGTTCATCTTTGGTAAGTCAGTGGATTCTATAAAAGGCAACGGTGCAAAGGTGAAATCTGCTATGGTAAACAGAGAAGAATTTCCAGCCGATATAGTTGTAATCTCCAGAGGAATGCTTCCAAATTCAAATTTGGCGGAAAAAGCTGGTATAGAAATAGGCGAGACTGGTGGGATAGTGACAGACCAGTTTTTACATGTTAAAAAAAATGGGAAATATATAAACAATGTATATGCGCTTGGAGATTGTGTAGAAGTTGTAGGCGCTATTACACTTCGTCCAGGATTGAGTCAACTCGCTTCTACCGCTTTAGTGCAGGCTAAAGTCGTTGCAAATAATATGACTGGTATTAGTTACTCGCTTGAGCCCTCTTTGAGCCCTGCCATAGCAACTATCTCAGATTTTCAAGTGGGTTCGATAGGAGTTACATCTGCGGTTGCAGCTCGATACGGGATAAAAGTAATAAGCGGTAAAAAGGAGAAGCCCACAAAAGCAAGATTCTATCCTGGAAGGAAGTCAATGGCAGTGAAATTGCTTTTCGATGCCTATTCAGAGAAGTTGGTAGGAGCGCAGCTAATTTCTGAGGACATGGTTGCGGATAGGATAGACGGGCTCTATAATGCTATAAGAAAAGGGATAACCGCAAAGGAATTGAGCAGGATGGAGAAGAGCTTTGACCCCTGTGTTTCATTGCATCGAGATGTTATGGTTGATGCCGCGGAGATTGCAGTGGCACAGCTTGGAAAGGCAGAGATGTAGAAAACAAAAAAAAATCAAGAGGGGAAGGGAGGAGGTAAATGCTAGTTAAAGCTCTTGCTGATGGAAAAAATAAATATTTTGAAATTAGGGGATTATTTTTTATACAGCTCCCTCCTCCTCGCTTCCAGCATCTCCACCTCACGCCCGATATATTCCGCCGCCGACATCACCTTCACTTCCTTTTCCGCTGCGTATTCATACACCTCTGCGATTCGCTCCTTGTATTTCAGGTCGCGCATGAAATGATGGTCTACCAGGATAGTTTTTACCGCGGTCTCTTTTATTACCCTCTTCATATTCTCTATGGACAACGCCAAACTCTTCCTCGAATACCGGAAACCGAGCATATACGTCATTGGTCCGTCTAATATCACGATATCGGGATTTTCTTGAATGATGAATTCCACCTGCGCATCCACGGAAGGACCCTCAACGTCACTTGTAAAAACCAGTTTCTCACCACCGCACACGATGCTTACCTCCACCACGTACCCCAGCCTGGGATTTGTGCCGTGATAAACAGGAGACGAGAATTTTATGCTCGTAGAACCATGCTTGAATTCCTTCCCATCTGCGGTATCTATGGATTTCGGTATCCCCTTTAACTTATCCAAGAAATAAGAAGCTCGTTTCTCCTGGCTTTTGTTTATCTTCTCCTTCGGATGTTTCAAGTAAACAATCTTGTCCTTGTATATATCGGGCTCATCGGGGTTGTGATGGTCGTAGTGGTAATGCGTAACCACAAGGACGTCACTTCGAGCGGAATGCTCTTTTATGTCTGCCCACGTCTCGCTCATCCTTTGGTCCTCTATCGGATGTGGCGGTAACTTATATCTCTTCGGTGCTAACGAAACGCTGGGGTCTATTAACACCGCCACATCATCGGTCTCCACGAACGTCGCCATAGACCGCACACCAAAACTATCAAACGCCAGCGGTTTTACTTTTAGCATTTCGCACTCACTGTTCCTCACAACATCTTCCTCATTACCATCGCCCCTTCTCCATCTTTGTAATAAAGCGGAATAAAACCAATTTCAAAAAATCCCATACTTCTATACAATCTCTGTGCTATCGGATTGCTTACCCGCACCTCCAACACCACATACCCTATCTTTCGCCGCCTCAGCATACTAAAAGCGGCTTTCAATAACGCCCGCCCCACTCCTCTTCCTCTGTATCGCGAATCAACCGCAAGTGCAAATATCCGCCCTTCGCCTTCTGGCGTTAATACTACCACTTCGAAAGCTATTATCTCCCCTCCTTTCTCCGCAACCATGAAACCTTCGGGCCATTCCTCGTATAAGTCTAGATACATGCCCGCATCGCCATCCAGAGACGTTTGTTCCTCTATCTCTGCCACTCTCCTGATGTCGGGCATTTCAAAATTCCTTATTGTTATCATGAACCCCTTTGTCGTGTGGACGCGGACCATCATGGCGTTCCTTCTTCCTGTTCCTTTTCGACTGTATATTCAATCAGAAGTGCCGCCATCTTCTGCATCATTTCCTCGCTCAACTCAAGCAGCCCTTCGCTTCCTCTGCTCTTCCGTGCACGTTCACGCCATTTATCTATTACCTCTTCTTCTCTTTGCCTGTCCACAACGGGCTTATTCATCTGCATTTTCGCTTTCTTCGCCTGCTTTGCATATTGCATCCTGCGGATAAGTAAATCTGCAATTGTATCGTCTACTTCATCTATCCTTTTCCGTATCACATCCAGATTCTTCTCTTCTGCCGTCATTTTACTATCTATATGGCACTGTCGATTTTTCTAGTGAATTTGCTAAACCCTTAAATTTCACCGCAGAGCACACGGAGAACGCAAAGGCACCAGAAAACCTAAGCAATGACTGGAACAGTCTTAAAACTCTGCGTACTCTGCGCTCTCCGCGGTGATAAATCACTGTATTTTTAGATAGTGCCATCTGTATTTATAAAGGAAAGGAGTAAAATAACAAAAAAGTAACAAATTCAAGATACCCATGCAAGGAAGAGATAACGAAAGCGAAGCTGAATCTGAACCCGACCCTCCGAATAGCTCTAATAACCTGAGCTTGGGACGGATAAGCAGCATAGGTATGACCACGGGTAAATGCAAAGACAAAGGCAGCTTTTGGCGGAAGAAAGGGGGTAAAGGAACGTATGAGGATGAGCATGAGTACGAGAATGAGGATGCGAAAACGGCAAAAGAAAGCCGCATCAGGAAGCACAGGCATGGGCTCGCCCCTTATTGTTTCGCTCGTCCAAACGACCCCTGCTATCGGTTTTAACATCAAAAAAAAAAATCCGAATCTCAAGCATTTTTTTCACGACTTCTCCGACCTGTTCCGACAAGCTCCCTTTTCGCTGCTGTTTTGTTCTTTCACCGGTCTTCTGGCGGGAGTTGGGCTGAGTTTAATGACCGATATGCTGCAACTACTACCCGGTCTTATGATACTTATTCCGCCTGCAATTGCCATGCGTGGTAACGTTTACAGTGCGCTTGTCTCTCGATTAGGAACGTCCATGCATCTCGGTCTTTTCTCTACTACGCTGAAAAAGGGAAATGTGTTGTACCAGAACGTCTATGCGTCTTTGCTGCTGACAATGATTCTTTCCGTTATTCTCGGCTTATTAGCGAAATTAATGGCAAATGCATTTGGGATGTCGAGTATTTCTGTTTATGGATTCATTCTCATTTCGGTAATCGGTGGTTTAATATCGGGAATAGCTCTGCTCGGTATTGCAATCGCCGTATCCATTATCGGCTACCGCAGAAACTGGAATTTAGATAACATCTCATCGCCTATAATAACCTCTGCTGGCGACATGATAACCATACCCACCTTGTTTCTGGCTGCTGTTCTGTTGCAAAAATCGCCTGATGTATTTGTAACGCTACTTTCAACGTTATTCGCTTTTGTAGCGGTTTTATGCCTCGTAAAAGGTCTAAAAACCGACGACAGCGCCATAAGACGTATTCTCATAGAGAGCATCCCGATGCTTTTCCTCTGTGCTATTCTCTGCACGTTCGCCGGAATAACATTAGATATAAGGTTGAAGAGTTTAATTGCCATTCCTGCTATTTTAGTAATTATTCCTCCTTTTTTGGGCGAAAGCAATGCGTTAGGCGGTATATTAAGCGCTCGTCTTTCTTCCATGCTGCATATCGGCACAATAAAGCCACAACGAGTTCCTGATAAGCTTGTAGCCTCTAATTTCGCCGTGATATACCTCTTTTCCATCTGCGTATTTCTATTTGTCGGTGTATTGACCTACGCTGCGAGCATCATTCTTGGCATATCCCGCCCGAGCATATTTGAAATGCTGTCTATCTCGCTTTTAGGCGGTGTTCTATGCACAACTTTTCTTAATTTCGCTTCTTATTATATCGCAATTCTATCTTTTAGATTTGGACTGGACCCGGATAACGATACTATACCGCTAATAACCAGCTTAACAGACGTGGTAGGTGTATTCTGCCTCCTGTTTGCAATGTTTTTAATTCTGTAAACACACTTTTTCTTTTTAGAAAAAAGAAAACCTGTGCTAAAAGAAAAAAAGACTTGTTTCTTGGGGCTTTAGTAAATCTGCCCTATTATTTCATTCGGAATGGTGTAAAAGAGACAAAGGAGCGGTGCTTGTGGGGTACAGGAAGTTACCCGAAAAACTGAAAAGGGTTGTGGCTGAGTTCGATTACCAAAATAAAGAACTTGAGTTACAGGTAAGGACTTGTATTGGTCAGGGTGAACAGTAATTTTGCCAAGCTTAATTCCTACATATGCTCAAACCATAAAAGGATAGTTTTACTCCACAAGCTCAAGCTTCGATACCCGGAAACCCGGTTTTTGATATGATTTTTTACATTCCGTGCACTTGTATCTCAGGAAAACTTTTTTTGTCGGCTTATCGCCACCGGGAACTTTGGAGAACTTACCGCTATTTCCGATTCCCGACCTGCGTTTCTTCTGTCTTACGATCCAGTGTAAGGAAGAAGCTCTTCCCTTTTTTACCTTTTCCACTTCGTGTATGGTATGCCGGTCACAAAAGGGGCAATAAATCCGTATACGTTTTGGCATCTTCATTTTTCTGTTTATGGCTCGCACCTACTCCTACTTATTATCTCCTTTTTATCTTTGTATATAAAGTATAGCTTCCTTCTATTTAAGACACTGATTTACGCAGATTTGTTTTAGTTTACCGTCCGTGTTTGTTGATTCTTTTCATCTGCGTTAATCTGTGTCTCTAATTTGTTTTGTCCTTCTTTCCTCCTCCGTGTCTCCGTGCCTCTGTGTTTTTATTTTTATTTTTTTTCATAATCCTTACCGCAACCCTGCGCCTGCACAATATCTCTGCATTGGTTTTTGGTAACATAATAACATCTTCTTTTCCCACGTTATATATTTCACCATCTATACCCATAAAAGTAGGTATATCTTCTAATATTCTAACGATGTGCATTTCTTCTTTTTCATTCTGATTGCCGTTTTCTGCGGAATCCGGCTGTTTAACCTGTTTAAAACTATGCTCCACCGTTTCAGCATCGCCCTGCGCATTTTGCTCTTCCCTTTCGTCTTCCCTTATACCTTCGCTTTTGATTGCGCCCTCATTCTCGCTCGACAACAACGCAAACAATCTTTCTTTGCCTTGCTCCACATAGTTTTTCACGCCTTCAAATATATTCGCTTCTTCATCTAACATTTCTTTAGGCTGCGTTCCCATACCCGAACTGGCAAGTTTTACTATTTTCCCTATGCGTCTCTGGATGATATCCTCTGCTTTCATTCTTGCGTTTCGTATCTCGTCTTCCACGAGTTCGCTTCTCCCCCTCTCGCCACCCGCTTCTGTTTTCTCATCCTCTAACTTCTTCAGATATTCTCTCACGTCCTCATGGAAGGTTTCAGGTAACACCTGCAGTGATGCCGTGTTTCTCTCCTTATGCAAAAGTTCCCAGAGCTTCTCTATGTCCATATACACTCTCTTTTTGCGTTGTAAATTATGAATTACTTATCTTCCTAATAAGTTCTAAAAACTTTTCCACTTCCTCCTCGGTATTATACAAATACACCGAACTCCTGACTGTTCCCTCAGCACCCAACCCGAGGTAGTTCATCAAGGGTATGCAGCAATGATGCCCTGACCGTACAGTTATGCTCGCTTCGCGGTCCAACCGTGACGCCACTTCGATCGGATTCACACTATTTACATTGAAAGATACCACCCCTATCCTCTGCCCACGCTCAAAAGCTTCGCTCCCGTAGCCATAAATCTCGACGTTGTCCAGTTCCCGTAGCTCTTCAATGATTCTTTTTCCCTGTTTCTCCTCCCATGCTTTTACCTTTTCCATTCCAATCCCTTCCAAGTACTCCACTGCTGCACTGAGACCCATTGCCCCTGCTATATTTGGCGTGCCGCTTTCAAATTTCTCATACGTCTGTTTTAAGCGATAATCGGCAAACGAAGCATCCTCCACTGCGCCTCCACCAACCGTCAGCGGTTCCACCTCTTCCATAAGTTCCTCTTTGATAACCAAACCGCCGATTCCCGTGGGTCCGAGCATCTTATGCCCTGAGAAGGCGAAAAAATCGCAGCCCATATCCCTGACGTCTATTTTCATATGAGGCGCGGATTGCGCTGCATCAACAAGCAAAAGAGCATCGTTCTCCGCACACAACTTCGATATTTCTTTTACTGGAAGAATTGAGCCCAGTGCATTAGAGACGTGCGTTATCGCCACTATCTTCGTCTTTTTGTCTATCGCATCCACAAAATCCGATGTTTCGAGAGCACATTGGGTTTTCGCCTCGCCTTCCGAAATCGCATTGGGTTTTACCACTTCCAGATCTATTCCTAACGCCTTTTTCGCACGTATCCAGGGCAGGAGATTTGAATGGTGTTCCCATAAGCTGACCACTACCTTATCTTCCTTCTTCAGCCCAATTCCCGAGGCCACCGTGTTTATTCCCTCGGTTGTGTTTTTTGTAAAAATGAGTTCGTTTGCTGTGGTTCCAATGAATTTCGCTACGTTTCTGTGTGCGTCTTCATATTTCTGCGAAGCTATCTGCGTTAGTTTATACACGCCACGACCTACATTCGCATTATAATTCCTGTAATAATCCAGAACGGCATCCAAAACGGGCTCAGGCGTCAAACTCGTTGCTGCACTGTCCATATATATTATCCCGCTATTCAAAATCGGGAAGTCTTTTCTTATCTCTTCAATGTTCATGTTCATTTTGCAGTTTCAAAAATAAATGAGTGCCAGAACTATAAATGTATTCCAACACTTTTTCTTTTTCACAAAACACTTTCTTTTAGAAAAAGAACCTGTGCTAAGAAAATAATTATGCATAGCTGAAAATGGGAAAAGACAGACATGTTTTTGAAACCATGGGGAAAACGAAGGTGGTAGTAGAAAACGGTAAAGTTGTTGAGGTTGGCAAACCCCTGCTCAAATATTGCCCATTGTGGGCTAAAATACGAGGAATAAAGGAACTGAACGAGAAAGCGGTAAAAGAGAATGTTGAATTCAGGATACAAGATTTTGGGATGTGTACGGTAGATAGAGAGGTAGAGTTAGAGGTTTTCGTCGGTTTCGGCGCTTCGGAGACATTTATGACCGCACTTCACAAAGGTTTGCTCGATGCCACCGTAACGGTTTGCGAAGGCGCTGGCACAACAATCACTTCCAATCCTGCACTGGTGCAGGGGATAGGGGCGAGGCTGAGCGGTGTAATTGAGACCACACCTGTTGAAGGAATAATAAAGAAAATAAGGGACAAGGGTGGGGAAATGCTCGACCCGCCAAGGATAGACCAGGCGGCTGGGTTGCAGATAGCACTTGAGCTTAGATACGAAAGAGTGGGTGTCACAGTGTCCACAGTGGCAGACGCTGAAAAATGTAGAGCTATCAGCAAGCGTGCAGTAATATTTGGTGTCCATCTCACGGGCATCTCCAAAACAGAGGCTGAGGAGTTCTGCGAAATCACCGACTTGATTACTGCTTGTGCCTCACCACACATAAGAGAACTGGCAAAAGGAAAAGCTCGTTTACAGGCTGGCACTGCAATACCGATTTTCGCACTCACACTTCAGGGTAAGGAATTGCTCTTAGAACGTGCTAAAGAAGTCAAAGATACTTTGTTAATGAATACCATGCGATTACCAGTGCTCCCAGAAGAGAAGCAGCCTGAACCTCTGGTGTAATCTCTAAACTCAGAATCTGAATTTCAAAACACACATTATTTTTTTCTTTTAGCACAGGTTTTCTTTTTTCAAAAAAGAAAAAGTGTTGCTTAGGATTTAGGTTTTTCTCCCGCTTGAATATACTCCGTCGGGTCATCCACACCCGCTTCTTTGAACCCTCTTCGCCGATGTAGGCACGACTCACAAACACCGCAATGTTTATCGTCACCCAGATAACATGAATAAGTCAAGTGTAAGGGCGCTTTGACCTCTACCCCTTTTTTTATTATCTCGGGTTTCAACAAGTCCACTAAAGGCGCTTTTACCGTTGGCGGCTGCGAGAAAGAAGCAACTGCTTTTTCCAGCACCGCATTATATCGCTCGACAAATTCCTTCTCGTTGTCGGGATACGACCTCGCCTCTTCGGCATTGAAGCCCACGAAAACGGCATCTGCAGAAACGACTTCTGCATAGGCGCTTGCAGTCGCCAATAAGATTAAATTTCGGCAGGGCACCCATGTAGATGGCGTCTCTCCCGGGTTATCCAAATCTACTTCTCCACCCGCAGGAATTGCTCTCTTGATGTCCGTTAAGGAAGACCCGCCAAGCTCTTTCAAAAATGGTATTTCCGCGAGCTTCAACTCTTTCGCACCTAAGTAAGCAGCTATTTGTTCCACTACCGCTTTTTCCTTTCCTTCCGCTCGCTGCCCGTAGGAAGCGTGAAAGAAATGCAATTCATAGCCTTCCTGCGATGCGATTGCCGCAGCTACGGTGGAGTCTATCCCGCCTGAGCACACACACACTGCTGTTTTGGTCATTTTGTTTTGCCTTTGTTTTTATTTTAATTTTAGATTGCTTTTTTTTTTAAAAAAAAGTTTGTGCCGTGTACCCGGACACCCCATCATTTCCAGTGGAGGGTGGAATTTTGAAATCACAAGCATCTAAATAATCGTCGCCAAAAACTTTTCCATATCGGTGTATACTACGTTACCAACCACAATGACGTCAGCACACGCCGCCATCTCTGCTGCTTTCTCCTTTGAGTCTATTCCACCACCGTAGAACAAAGACGTTTCGATTAGCGATTGTTTTACTTTCTTTACCTTATGCGGGTCTCCATACGTCCCACTGTATTCAATGTAAATAATAGGAAGATGAAGATATTTCTCGACATACCGTGCGTAAGCGATAACTTCATTATCGGTTAAGTCCGTATCGGATTTTGTCAGTTTAGCGACTGCTGATTCGGGGTTCAAGACGATATACGCCTCAGGTGTAATCATATCCCATTCGATTGGTTGTTTTTTTATCCAGTCCACGTGCTTACCCACAATCCATTCCAAATCGCGGGAATTGAGAACCAGAGGCACAAAAATGTAATCTATGCCTTTATACATAACGGCTTCAGGGGTTGCCGGCTCTAATATTTTAGGTATATCATAATCGTTTACCATTTCTATTAACTTGGCGACGTTCTTGTCGGTGATATTCTGTGTGCCTGAGATCATTATTGCATCGGTTCCACTTTCCACGACGGTTTTCAAATCCGCCTTTGAGATGTGTTTGTCCGGGTCGAGCTTTGTGATATGTTTCCAAGTTCTCCACGGTTCTTTTACGTTCATCGTTAGCACATAAGTAAGAAAAGCCACAAAGGTATATATACGATATTTTCTCTTAAATCAAACCGGTCTTTTGTTATTACAACACCAAAAGGCCCTTCATATTCTTTTAAAAATTGATATAATCCTTTTAAATCCTTTTTATGTATATCATTTCTATATTTGGATTCAATTGGAATTGGTTTCCGGAGCAATTCTACGACTATATCAACCTCTTCTCCTTGAGCCGTTCTCCAATAAAATAATTCTGTAAATCCCGGTTCTAAGCAGAATTTGAGTCTTTTACAGTGCTCATGCACTAACATTTCAGCAACGTTCCCCAATTCTGCGTTATCCCTCAACAAACCTTCGTTTAGTGTTCCAATAAGCGCATTTCTCAATCCAATGTTACCCAAATATACCTTTTTTTGCTTTCTAATTCGGGATGCACGGCTCTTAGCGTAAAATTCCGCTCTGGAGATTAAGAATATTGATTCTAGATAATTCAAATATTTTATTAGCGTATCACGTTTAATTGACAAATTCTTGGATAATTTGTCATAATTTACGCGTTGGGATGAAGCATCGGCTAATAACATGACTAACTCCTCCAACGCCTTGGGATCCCGCACATCAAAAATTCTTACGATGTCTTTGTAAAGCGTTAAATTTAGGTATGTTCTTAGTTTCTCTGCACACGATGTTAGAGATTCTATATCTAAAAGTTCTGGATACCCATCTTTTAGGAAGTACTCTTGAAGATATATCTTCAGCTTATCCTCATACGGAACTAGCGTCGTGTACGCATTTTTTATTTCATTGTAAAAAATCTTGGGATTTGATGTTTTGATGGAACCCAAAAAGGTTTCTCGTAGATTCCAATTAACCCTGTTAAACAAATAATCAAGATTATTGTCCTTTTCATGGTACTTAACTACATCAAGAAACTTCATGGAAAGCATAGTGTAAGGACTGATTCTACCTACCAGTGATTCCGAACTCCCTTTTATAACATCTGCAATAGAAGAATCAGAAACCACAAAATTAATCGGATACTTTAAGTCATACCATCCTTTCAATATACGGCTCCAATCTTTAAGTTTACAAATCTCATCGAGGAACACGTAAATCGTATCATTCAGTTTTTGTACTGATTCATGAAGAATTTGAGGGGGGTATATTTCAAATATATCATTCATTAGAGTTTCTGTAATCGTAGTTAGGTAGGGATAATCAAAAGATAGAAAAAGAATACGCCTGGGATCTACCCTTTCATCATTGATAAGATGTTCAATAAGCTGATATAATATCGTCGTTTTCCCGACTTGTCTTGGACCCACTACTGCCGTAATCTCTTTTTCTAAAATTTTATCTTTCAAAACATAAAAATCCCGCCTTTTGAAAGGTTTAGAAAGTGTATTTGGCACTGCTTGTGTGGACCACCACATATTTTGATTATACAATATCCTGATTATCCTTTGTCCAACTTCAGAACTTATCATTACCATTATAATGGTTGTTTTGATATATAAACATTACCACTACAATGGGATTTTTCTAACCTTAAAATTGAAATATAAAGTAGATAATTGGAGAGATGGAAAAGGGGGCGCTGAAAAATGGAGGATATTGTTTTATGGACGGAACTAAACGAGTGAATATTAAACCTGGAATGCGAGTAGCAATTGTACTTAAAAAGGATCAACGCTCAGGAAAGCTAACGGAAGGTATAGTTAAAGACATTCTTACCAATTCTCAACACCATCCACATGGAATTAAAGTCCGCCTTAAATCCGGCGAAATTGGTAGAGTTAAAGAAATTCTAAAAAGTTAGTTGAACTATATACAATCGGGATCGAATAGTCATATTGCATAGTGATCCCATGCCAAAAAATCATAAGGCATCGGTATGTAATTAAATATAATTAACGTTCTGGTTCTTCCATCCCTTTAATTTTCGCTTTTGTTAAGTAAAGTTTAAAATTACAGAGAAAAAACTAATATCTCAAAGTTGTTTTTAAAATCATCTCATCGCATCTTATGCAACAACTCATTTATCTTATCGCCGTGATAACCGAGTTCACCACCCTGCGGGACCGTTTTTTTTATTCCTCTATGCCCTTTTCTTGGTGGGTGCAGCCTGAAAACAGGTTTGATTTGGTATTCCGTTAAATCCTTCATCTTTACTTCTCCCGAATGCAAACCATGAGCAAGTTCTTTAAACGACTTAAAAGGCGTATTGTCCTGTAAATATAACTCAGTTAATCTTTTACCCCCCGCTAATCTACCCCTGTTTTTTAGTAATTCCTCAAGCATATCCTCGGATATTTCACCCCATGCAACGTAATCCTTCACTTTATTTATCATTCCTTTGTAATAGTCATCATTTCCCACTACGACGCAGTGGTTCGCCCGGTGTAGCCGAAGAAGCCCTAACGTATATTTTATGTCAGGCCTTATTCCTACGCTTCCTCTCACTTTTATTATCGCCTTCATAATGTTTTTATTGTAGCTGTTTTTCTTAACGCATCATAGGTGGCTAGCCCAAGGTTAAAGGTGGTTCGTGTAGAACCTTTTGTTTTTGCCCATACATCCTCCACGCCTGCGAACTCCAGAACCTTTTTTGGGATGTCTCCTGCGGCGAGACCCAGACCCTTGGGTGCTGGTTTCAAGGTTATTTCGACCGCTCCTGATTTCCCGCGCACCTTAAAAGGTATAGAATGCTTCTCGTTACAATCGCATTCCCACGACCCGCAACCCCGCTCAATATATGCCAAGTTTAATTCCGCATCTCGTATCGCTTTTGTAATGCTATTACGAACAAGAGCGTCTTTACCCAGTCCTATGCCGAGATAACCATCCCGATTCCCCACGATTACGCAAACTCTGAACTTTATTCTTCTTCCTGAATCGGTCATTCTTTGTACCATGTTTATGTCCAGGACTTCATCAGAAATATCAGGTAGGAGCGCTTCTACAATTTGGTGCTCTTTTAGTGGGTATCTCGACCGAAGAGCTTCTTCTATGGTCTTTATTTCACCGCTTTGCACTAGCATACCTAACCTTGTTAATGGTACCCATTTTTCTTCATCCGCTTCCCTCCTTTTCCTTCTTCCGCTCATTTATGATGCTTTCGTTTTATCCTCCTGTATTGAAGTTATAACTAATATCTTTTCTTTTACCACATTAAAATTATCAATAATAGCAGGATTTTGTAAGAACTCGGCGATGTGCTGCCCGCTAAGGCGCTCATCAGAGGGTAAAACGGAGGAGTCATAAGGAATATCCATCCCGGAATCAACAACCCCTTTTAATGTAGCGTACACTTTAGAGCCATGAGTGGGTGTGCACAGCCCAATATCGAGGATGCCTTCGTCAAACCCGGCTTCCTTTGATTTTTTACCGAATAACAATCCAGTGAGATACGCAGCAGAAATGTTACATTTACCCCCCTCATACCCGTATCCTTCAAGTTCAGAAGATATAGTGGAGATAACCGTTCTATCACTAGGACTATCACTCAGGACAAGTTGTATTCTGATGTATCTATTACTTTCGCGCACTACCACCCGTGGCTTTCCGCTGAGCAGCAACTTTAGCCGTTTTCGGTAGTCGGTCTTCCCTTCTCTTCTCCCTCTGAACGGGACATGATATGTTGGACTTTTTGCCATTTCTTGTTTCCTCTTTATTTTTACCTGGCTGATTTTATTAACTTATCAGATTTTGCAACTTCATTCAAATGAGCAATATTCCTTAGTTCTCCTGCTTTTGCTTTAGTATATAATTTACGATATGCGGTTTTATCGAGGTCTTCCTCATCCCGCAGCTCTTTTAACCTTCTGCGTAAGCCCCTTATTTTTGTTATCCACTGCCTTTTCTTGCCCCTTCTTGCACCTTTTGCACCCTTTCGGGACCCGTGCCCCCTTCTACGTCCGACGGCTTTTTTCGCCGCTCTTTGTCTTGCTCTTCCTCTACTTACGCCTTTCTTCTGCTTCTTTTTTATTATTCCTTCTTCTATCAACCCACGAATGTCCTCTCTCGTTATCGCTTCTGCTATATCTGCCGTAGCTTCCGGGTCAGGGTCAATCCATACTTTCCCTTCGCCAACCTTCATCACGTCTGCAGCTATCCTCTTCTGCTTTGCAAGATTTGCCATTGCCTCTTATTTTATCCTCTCTTCCTCCAAATTTAGATTCCTACTCTATCTATCTACCTATCTATACAGACTTTATTTTTGTATAATAAGTATGTAAGAAGTATAAGTTACTTCCTTCTATTTAAGTTAAGGCACAGACACAGATTTACACTGATTTTTCTTGGCTACTGGCATTAACCAATAATGTATCTAAACCTTTTTTAACTATACCTATCTTAAACTGCTCATTGAAATTTATTTCCTTTTTTAGTGCTTCACGAAGGGATTTATATCCCGTTATGCCCCATCTATTCAACATTTGCGTGTTCAGTTCAGAGACAATAGCGAGGTGGACTCTTTTCATTGTTTTTCTCATGTAAAACGCTTTATGCCCGCCAAGTACAAAATTCGTTCTGATTGCGTCTGCGGCATCTTCGTATGTTGCATAAATATTCATCCACTCCTCAAAATAAAGGTCGCCAATTCCCTCGCGACATTCAGCGACAAGAATTAGCGTGCCACCGGGAACCACTGCACGATAACAGTTTTCGATAGCTTTTGTTGCCTGGTACAGGTTTCTGTCCTTCGGAAAACCACCTGCACTTACCACCAAAACGTCAAACAAATCGGTTTCAAGAGAAGATAGTTTCTTCATAACTTCCGCACCTGTAAGCAATACAGAGTTCATCTCTCCTGCGTATGCATCTACCAGATTACCAGAACTGTCGGCAACCGTATTTATTACGAAATCCGGGGGTGCGAAAGACGCTGCTTCTGTCATATCCAGATGCACGGGGTTGTCTTTGATGTTCGCCGTTTTTGCACGCTCATCCAGTAAAAGTGCATGGTTTCTCTTTATCGTCTCTCGCGATGAAATCCCGGGAACGATGCTCTTCCTTCCACCGCCAAACCCCGCGTAATAATGCAGTGTTATGTCGCCTGTTAAGATTTTTACATCTGCTTCTACGTAGCTTCTATTCAGCATTACCGGTGTCCCTCTGCTTGTCGTGCCAACAAATACCTGATCTTTTGCATCGCAATCGTGAATCTCGAGGTTAAATTGCAAGGCATACGTATTCATATACGCACCAAGAATTCTTTTTAAGTCCCCCTTATTTGGCGCTGTGTGCGTGCCACAAGCAACGAGCAGGGTGACCTGCCTTGGTAATTTATCTTTATGCTTTTCCCCTATCTCCTCTGTTAACGCATCGACCATTCTCTCGGTAGGTGCTTCTCGTGTATGGTCGTCAATGACAATCACTATTTTTGCGTCTTTTTTCCTGTCCACTATTTCTCGCAGCTTTTCTGTGCCGATGGGGTTTTGGAGGGCATGCCTTATTCGTTCCACATCAAGGTCTTTGGGTTGGGTTTTACTTCTGTCAATACCGCCTTCGTGCTCTAACAGTTTACCTGCTATGTCCACATCTATCAGCTTGGAGCCGTAGGGAATTTGTAGTGTAGTCATGGTTGGTCGGTTATGGCAAATTGTGGTCTCTTACGATGGTTTTATATATCTCCAATTGCTTAAAAAATATTGGAATGCTTAAGCAGTTTGTTTGAGAATAAAAAAATATGAAGATAAAAAAGCGAGATAAAACAGGCTAAATTTACTTTAGATGAAGCAAAGAAACTAATTGAGCAATCAGAATTAAGAAAAGGAACTTTCTCGAAAAGCGTTTTATGGTGGAATTTTGAAGTATGTTGATTAAAACTTCCTTCTATTTAGGACACAGATTTACACTGATTTACGCGGACTTATTTAATTATCCTATATCTGCGTTAATCTGTGCCTAATAATTTATAGTACCTGACATAATTATTTAGACCATTAGCCTAAATAAATGACATGGACTCATCTAACCCGCTTATCCAGCATATTTCGCTGGAAAAATTAAAACGTCTTATTCGAGAGGAGAAAAACAAGCACGTCTTCCAGCGTCTGTTGTTTATTCATCAGCTGTACTTGGAGGATGGTGTTGAAAAAGCTTGCAAGAGAATGTGTATATCAAAGCAGACAGGGTATAACTGGTTAAACCAATGGAACGAGCAAGGACATGAAGGCATCAACCCAAATTTTGGCGGTGGCAGACCTCCAAAACTAACCAAAAAACAGAAGGAACAATTGAAAGATAAGCTCAAAGGCAAGGGTGCGTGGTTGACTCCAGAAGTGCGGGCACTCATCAGGAACGATTTTAATGTCGTCTATAGCAATAGGCAAGTCTCCCGGATACTGCGGGAGTTTAAGATGCATTATGCCAAACCCTATGCGCACGATTACCGTCGACCAGAAAATGCAGAGGAATTATTTACAGAATCTCTGGATGTGGCTGTGGGTAAGGTCCAAGGGGGGTGCATCATTGGGTT
>JAUXHM010000145.1 GCA_030621535.1 Candidatus Methanophagales archaeon
CATTTCCCTTATCATAAGAACTGTACTGCCTTATGCCCGCGTTTTTGGTGGAGAAATGGTGATGTTTGGTTCCGACGACCCCGTATATCACTTAAGATTAATAGAGAATATGCTTTTTGGCGGTCATTTCCCGCACAGAATTTATTTTGACCCATATACTCTTTTCCCGCATGGCGACAATCTTCATTTTGCTCCGTTATATGACCAGATACCCGCGTTTTTTACCTGGCTTATCGGCTTGGGCGCGCCTACGCACATGCTAATGGAAACCGTAGGGGCATATTATCCCGCTGTTCTCGGTGCTCTGGTTGTTGTCCCCGTTTATTTCATCGGTAAGGAGCTGTATAGCAAGGAAGTGGGTTTGCTTTCTGCATTTTTAATCGCTACATTGCCTGGTTTCTTGTTTCGGTCTATCTTAGGTGCGATGGACCATCACGTGGGAGAAGTCCTGTTCAGCACGCTCGCGATGATGTTTCTGCTGATGGCACTGAAACGAGCAAAAGCAAGCGGCATAACTTTCGAGCACCTCGCGAAACGAGATTGGACGTCCTTGAAAACACCCTTAGTCTATATTTTCCTTGCGGGTTTCTCTTTTGGTCTTTATGCGCTCACCTGGGTTGGTTGCGTCATGTTCGCTTTCATCATTTTTGTCGCTTTTTTCGCTCTATACCTCATAGAGCATTTGCGTGGCAACTCCACGGATTATCTATGCATGGTCGGTGTCCCGGTATTTCTTATTCCGCTATTAATGATTGCACCTTTGTTGAAGCACCCCGGGATGTATGGTTCGTCACACGTAGCATCAATGCTCATAGGAGCGCTTGTGGTTTTGCTGTTAAGCATCCTATCAACAGTTATGACAAGAAAAGGAATAGCTCGCCATGCTTATCCGGTTGCGGTTCTGGGCATGGGCATACTGGCTTTAGTTTTTTTAAATGTGCTGTTTCCATCTCAATATGCTTCGTTGATGCATGCAATGGGATGGGTAAAGCATAGTACAGGCATGCAGGTAATAGGGGAAATGCATCCGATGACACTGGACGCCGCCTTAAGGAGCTTTTCTACCTGTTTTTACGTCTCGCTTGCTGCTTTTGCATTTGTTATTTACGGTGTAATACGGAAATGGAGACCAGAAGAGACCCTGTTTCTCGTTTGGTGTTCTATAGACCTGCTCTTGTTGGGCGTGATATTTGACATGTTAGGTATTCGTCCCCCTCCTATTGGTCAAAATCGGTTTGTGTATTATTACGCGGTAAACGTAGCGCTGCTCTGCGGCTTATTCGCCGTTCATGTGACCAAATTGAGCTTCGCTTTTTTCGCTGAGACGGGAAAAACGAAAGCAGAAGAAAAAAGAATTAAAGGGAAGAAAGCAAAGCAGCAGCAGAAGGAAAAGGAGCAAAGACAGAGGGTAGAAAGTAAGAAAAAAGAAGTGCCTGAGACGGGCATCACAAAGGCAAGGGCAAAGACAAAGATAAAGGAATACGCCGCTCCAAATCGCATCATAGTAGTATTCGTGGTGATTTTCATTCTTTTTTATCCGTTCCCGCTCAATATAGCTAATCCCTTTCCTGCTGATATGCCGGAGAATTTTGAGCGTGCCTATTATCAAGCCAAGGCTGGTCCTTCCGTGTTCCACGCTGACTGGTACAAATCGCTGTTCTGGATGAGGAACAACACCCCTGACCCTGGAGTGGATTACTATGCGCTATACGAAGCACCTCCGCGTAATGAGGATTACAAATATCCCGAGAGCGCCTACGGCGTGATGAGCTGGTGGGATTACGGGCACGTGATAACGCTTTATGCACATCGCATACCGAATTCCAATCCGTTTCAGGGTGGCATAGGGGGTACAAACGAGAATGGCTCGATACGTCCCGGTGCATGCACGTTCTTTGTGTCGAGCAATGAAGAGGAAGCGAATTGGATATTGGACGAACTCGGCACAAGATATGTGATAAGCGACTTAGAGATGGCAGATGCGTGGGGAATATGCTCCTGGTTGGGTCGTACGCCAAAGTTCAGTGCGATAACGGTCTGGGCTGGTAACCCCGGATACTATAACTCTCTTTCACGCTATTACAACACGATGGAAGCACGACTGCATATATTTGACGGCGCAAGTGTGGATATAGAAGGCGAAAGCATACCCGCCTTAGCTCACTACCGGTTGGTGCATGAGACACCCAGTTTTGTTCTTCCTTTGATTATTATGGACGAAAACAAGGGGAGCATGTATTGGCGACCTTTTTCCGGTGATTATAGCACGACAAAGTCGCAAGCGCAGGTTCTTCACGGGTATTTGTTCAGTATGCCCGCAGGAGTTGGAATAGAGGATGTTCTGGATAATGAAAGCATACCTGAAATATTGAGCAGTGCACTTAATTCCACTGGCTTTCCGCTCTCTGTGGATAGCACGGTTATAAAAACTGACGGAACCCGGTGGACAATACGAGACAAGACAAATGAAAACTTGTTTAATATCAATAGGAAGGAAGGAATGTTAGACGTTTATCTTTATGGCATCAGAACAGGACAACCAAACGTAAAAGCATGGACACCGGAATATATAGAGCCCGTGAGTTTTGTGAAGACGTTCGAATACGTAGAAGGAGCGAGAATAGAAGGAACTGCTCCTAATGGCACCTTCGTTGAAATATCAACAAACATAACGACAAGTCAGGGAAGAGAATTTGTGTATTCCGAAAGGACGTTATCTGATGGCACTTATGAGTTCATCGTGCCGTATTCGACGGAAAAACCGGTTGACGGATGGACGAGCAAGGGATGGACGAATTTTGACGTTTTCGCTTCGCCATACACAATAAAAGCCATAACGAGCGAGACAGTAGTGCAGGAAGTAAAGCAGGAAGTTTCGGAAGTAGCAGTAATGGAAGGTAAAACAATACGCGTGGATTTGTTATCCTGAAAAGTTTATATTTAAAGAAGGTATAAATAACATTATATCATAGTAGGAGATTGAGAATGTCAGCTACGATATCAATTGAAATACCGCGTGAAGTTGCCCATGCCACGCGAATGAAGCCGCGGGATTTGAAGCGCGAATTGGCTATTTATCTGTATCAACAGGGCAGGCTGTCCTTCGGCAAGGCCCGAGAGAT
>JAUXHM010000015.1 GCA_030621535.1 Candidatus Methanophagales archaeon
ACAAAGATGGGCGGTTTGCACGATTCCATCCCCGCGATTTCTAATGCCGCTGTGGTTGGATTCCTGAACCTTGGCGGAATGTTAACGATCGGGATGCTGGGCGAATTTTTCATATTACGCGGTGCCGTAGAGACGTTCCTCAACCCAGAATCTCCCGCTTTCCTTGGGTGGATCGGGAGCTTACCGCTTATTCTGGCTATGATATTTATGTTTATGCTCTCTGTCTGGTACGGCTTCTACACGATAAGGAAAGTATTTTATGGTAAACCAAAGGACACAAAGAGGTTGGAGATAAGCAGCTACCTGTACCTGCCTCTTTACATCATCGGTATTGTTTCCGTGCTGTTATTGTTCCCGCCGCTATCAACGGCGCTAATTCAGGGACTTAATTCCATTCCGGGTTTATGTTTAGGGGGTGTTGTGCCGTGATTGATGATTGGGTAGTTTTCCTGCTGCTTTTCTTAGCTCCTGTGCTTAGCAGTATCCCTATCGTTCTGGCATATAAGAGCAAAGAGTGGACGGAGAAACTACCTTACCTTTCGGTGTTCGGTATCTTCGTTTCGGTATTGATGAGTTTATATATCTTTTTCACTTTCCCGAAGGAACTGCCAGCATCTCAATTCGCATATCCGTGGATTCCTGAGCTCGGAATAAACATCGTGCTCATAACGGACTATTTAGCGCGGTATATGGGTGTTGTAACCGCAGTTATAGCCTTTTTCATCGCTATTTACGGCTTGGATTATATGAAGGGCGATTACCGACCCTCGTGGTACTGGTTCTTCTTCAATCTGTTCACGGCGTCAATGCTGCTCGTTGTGTATAGCGATAACCTGTTCCTGCTATTTGTGGGCTGGGAAGGACTGGGAGCGGCATCGTGGGGTTTAATTGGGCACTGGTTCCGTGACGATGACGACATTGCATACGTGGGTAAAGCGGGAAGGAAGGTGGGACCGCTGGAACTGAGCTGGCCACCGAGCTTTGGCGGCTGGCGTGCTATTTCGACCATAAGGTTCGGTGACGTACCTATGTTCTTCGCAATCGCGGCGATTTGGGTATTATCGCCAACGCTAAATATATCGGAGATAGATTGGGGCTCGCTATTCCTGGGTATCGGCGCTGCGGGAACGATAATTCTCATGCTTTGTTTCCTTACGGGGCTGTTCACCAAGTCGGCGCAGGTTCCGTTTTCTGAGTGGCTAATGACTGCGATGACCGGTCCCACGACTGTTAGTGCACTCCTGCACTCAGCGACAATGGTAGCCGCCGGTGCTTTCGTGTTTCTCAAGGTTACCTGGTATATACAACCTTGGAAACCGGAGATGCATGCGATACCAGGACTTGAGATTGTATTTATTGTTGTTCTCTTTGTTGGACTTATATCAGGCTTGTATGGTGCACTTGCGGGCACGGGGATGCTCGAAAGAAAGGTTCTGCTTGCTGCATCTACAATGTCAAGTATTGGCTTAATGTTCGGTGCGGCAGCCGCTTCTTACTGGATAGGAGAACCTCTATTAGTAGAAATAGCAGGGGAAAAAATTTCTGTGGCTTTGCTCGTCGCTTTCTGGTACATGGCGGTGCATGCATTTGCAAAAGCGAGTTTGTTCCTCGTAGCCGGTCATTTAATCCATGCCACGCACAGCAGGTTCTGCTGCGGCGGTTTCGAGTTCGCAAAGCGAATGAAAACTCCTTTTATTGTTACTATCATTGCTACAACTTTCCTCGTGGGAATACCTCCTCTTACCGCTTACTGGGTGAAATCCATGATGGATGAAGTCCACCTACACCTGTTCCATCACGCCACGGAAACCGGAGACATCCACTTAGCCATACCCATTGCCCTTCTGATAATTACTTCTTTAGTCTATTCCGCAATTCTTGCAAAGTTCCTCAGCCTCAACTTCATAAAGGGCGAGAAACCCGAACACGAGCATTTAGAAGGCGGTGGGTTGATGAAAGTTGGATACGTACTGATGGCATCTGTGCTTTTTGTGCTCACTTACCATATTTTTGTACTTGAGGAGACAGAAGGATTTATCCACGCGGGAGGCGAAATGCTATCCCTTGGTGTAGGCGTGGCAATATTTATTGTATATATTGCTGCGATATTCAAACCAAGGATAACTTCGCTTTCAAAACTCGGTACCTTCTTCAACGACCGGATGTATCTACCCTTCCTTAACGATTATATCGTGCCGAAAACGGGCTTCTTTATCTCGCGTATTGTCCAGAACTATGGAAACCGCGGTATTGACGGATTCTTCAATACCCGGGTAATACCCGGTTTATTTGGCATAATTTCAAGAGGGATCAGGGCTATTCAGACCGGATACCTTAAGAGTTACGTTAAAATTGTGCTTGGTCTTGTGATGGTGTTTCTTATAATGGCGTCATTATGGGGGCTGGGACTATGATGGGACTGACACTTAATGTGATGGACATAGGAATGCTGAGTGCTTTAGTTATTTTAACGCTGGGCTCGATTGGTTCGTTCAAAAACAGCAAATTGGGATTCTATGGTGCGATAATAGCGCTTGTGATTGCATTTTCCGCTATTGCACTTTCAGTCGCGCATTTTATTTCTTACGGCATTTTTATCCTTGTAATTGCCATCATCAACCTGGTTTCGCTGGAGGCGATAAAGAGTGAGATCAAGGGCGTGGACTACGGATTGGTGGCTTTGATGGCACTTGCAACCATGTACATCTTCAATACGAGCGACTTCGCACTTGTTCTCGCTGCTCTTGTCCTCGTTTCTGTTCCGACTTATATTCTGGTTATGATCAGGGAGGGGGGCGCAAACGTTGAGGTTGGTATCAAATACATCACGTTTATGGTTCTCGCTACCGTTCTGTTCTTAATCGGGGCAATTATCCTGGTTTACACAAAGAATGCCTTTGATGGTTCTCTTTACGTGCTCGGGTACGTGATGCTCGTGCTGGGTTTGTGTCTCGAAGTTGGCGTTGCTCCGCTGCACGAGTGGGTACCTGATGTCTTCTCGAGTGCTGACCCGATACCGATTTCTATCATCGCTTCGCTTGCGAAAATCGTCCCCTTTATCGCAGCTTTGTGGATACTGGTTTACACGTCCTGCGATTTAACGGCGTCAATAACACTGTTCACGGCAGTAATTGCTGCTATATCTATGTTCGTCGGTAATATAGGGGCTTTAACATCAAAAGAGCTTGGACGTGTTCTCGGTTACTCTACGGTCGCAGGTATGGGCTATGTTCTGACATGTCTCGTTGTGGTGGCACGGCCCGAGTACATGTATCTCGCACTCACGGGTGGATTGCTCATGCTGTTCGCAAACGCAGCGGGTAAAATAGGGTTTTTCAATGCGATAAAAGGCGGAGGCGCATATTCTCCTTTGATGTACATTCTCGCCTTCTCGTTCATCGGCGTTCCACCGTTAATGGGCTTCTGGGGCAAACTATTCATTCTCCTGTCACTGGCTAAAATGGAATACTTCTGGCTGGTGGGTATCGTGGTTATAAATTCCGCAATATCCATTCCGTATTATATTCGGCTTGCAACTGAACTCGGTGTGGACTGGAAACCAAATCTCACGAATTTTATCTGTCTCGCAGCAGTGGTAATGGTTCTGGTTACCGTTTTCCTACTGCCCGTGGAATGGTTCTATTCAACTATGGAGGTAATTGCACAGACGGTTGGTATAGCAATATAGGAGGAAAAGAGAAAAATGATAGGAAACGTGGTGGTTGTTGGTTTGGTGCTTGCGATTTGCATACTGCTGGACATCGTGTTTTTTACCCTGGCTAAAATCTGGCCGACGTATTATCCCTCCGAAGTGAAGCAATCGAGATGGGAATCAGGAAATATGCCGATAAGACTGCCGAAATATACACTTCCAATGCCCTATTTCGGGTTTATGTTCATGTTCATGGCAGCGGAGCCCATCCTCGTTATTATCCTCTTATTTTCTGCTTATCCAACTGGTTACTTCTACGCCGTTTTACTGCTGTCCCTCTTACTTTTATTGCCGGCAATTTATGTGGGCTATAAAGTCTCGGTTGAGGAGAGTATAGTATAAGTTAAAAAAAAAGGAGATAAGAAAAATGGGAATAGAAAGAATAAATGGTTTTTTGTGGAGTCCTGCAGAAACGTTCGAAGCCTCTAAGGAAGAAACGCTCAGCGACGCATACGTGTATTGTTTCCCGTTATTAGTGATTTTTTCGGTTCTTTTAGCGGTGATAATTGGGATTGTTTTAGCAAATCCGGTGGCGCAGAGTATTTTAGGAATGAGACCGGATTCAGAGCTGCTGAAGATTATAACACTGATGTCTGCAAGTGGAATTATCTTAGGTGGAACAGTTGGCGTGCTTATCGCGGGTATCTGGATGCACATCTGGGCATACGCATTCGGCGGTAGGAACGGATTAGAACAGACGATAAAGGTATTATTGTATGCAGCAACGCCATTGCTTGTATTGGGCTGGATTCCCGTTATTGGAACGGTCATAGGTGCGATATGGTCTGTTCTATTGCTACTAACGGGGCTGATGCACCTTCAGGGGATGTATTCGGGAAGGGCAATCCTCGCTCTTGTTGCCTCTTTACTCGTGCCCGTGGTCATCATAGGGATAATAGCAGCGGTATTTGGTCCCGCAATGCTCACACACATATAAAGTGAGATAAAAAATTAGAAAAACATTTCTTTTGTAAAAGAGAAAGAAAGATAGGGGTGTAAGGAAAAAGAAGATGGAAGAAACAGAGAAGGATAGGAACATACGCATTCTCCATTCGGGTGTGTTTACACCTTTGAGGAGATGGGCGACGAAGTGGAGCCTATGGCCATGTCATTTCCTTACTTCCTGCTGTGGTGTTGAACTGGCGCATACGGGTGCATGCGGTTATGATATGGAGCGATTAGGCACTTTAAATATGGGTATCTCGCGCCAGACGAACTTCATCATGGTTGAGGGCACGATAACGAGGAAAATGGCACGTGCACTGAGAATCGTCTGGGAGCAGATGCCTGACCCTAAGTTCGTGAATGTTATAGGTGCATGTGGTCAGCGAGGCGGGATATTCTGGAACAGTTATAACATAACGCGCCCTTCAGACATAGTTCCCGTAGATTTCTTTGTCCCCGGATGCCCAATAACGCCCGAGAGTCTCTTAAGGGGTGTAAGAGCGGTTCAGGAGAAGATAGAGGGGCGGGATAATACAACAATAAGATTTAAGCACGTGGAATTGCCCTCAGGAGATGGAGAAGAGAACAGGGCGCCAACCACACCAAAGATATTTGCTCCTACTCCTTTGGTCCGGGTAGACGTGCCGAGGGATGTAGATTGGGCGTTTGGTAATGACCTGGTGAAGAACCTGAAAGCTCAACTCAAAGGACTTTATACTTCCATCACAATCACCGATAAAAACAGGATAGCAATAAAAACGACGCCGGAGAACCTGGTGGAAACGTCGAGAAAATTAAGCGACACGATGGGTGTAGACCATGTGAAGAACGTGAATGTGATAGACGTGCCGCATGAAAGGAAGTTTATGGTTGAATATATGGTTTCGGGATACACCGAAGAACTTATGCCCGTTATTTTGACAATTTTCACAGAAATAGGAAGAGAAGCAGAGCCAGAAATCCCGAGTCTCACATCACTATGGGAAAGTGCAAATTATTCGGAAAGGGAGCTACACGATTTCTTTGGTGTGCAGTTCAAAGGTAATGAAGGTATGAAGGGTAAGTTCTTATTAGCTCCTGATACGCCGGATACCCCGTTAAGGAAGGATTTTAAGCTTGAGGAGGAGCAATATACGATAGAGGACGGTGTTCCACTTACGTCCGCAATTACCCCTCCTCATTATATGCCTCCTTCCTCATCACTCTCATACTCGGAATCCGAACTGGAAGACCTTAAGATGCCGGCTTATGAGGACGTTTTGAAAGAGGCGGAGAAAAACGATGAGTTCGTTGCTTTTATAGGTCCGCATCACTCAGGCAGTGGGCATCTGAGATGGGTAATGCGAATGAAAGGAGACATAATTAAGGACGTCATCCCTGACCCGGGATACGTTCACAGGTCAATGGAGAAAATTGCTGAGAATAGGTTGTACATCCAGAATGTTCCGCTGACTGAGAGGCCCAATATAACTGACCCGATAAATATGAACCTTGGATATGTCCGTGCGATAGAGAACGCACTTGGAATAGAAGTTCCGGAAAGGGCGAAATATATAAGGACAATAATGGCAGAACTTTCGAGGATAGGGGCGTTCTTCTATGATATGGGTATATTCCCGCTCTTTATGGGGCATTCAACGGGGTTCATGTATTCCTTTGCGATACGGGAAATGGTACTCGAATTGATGGTGAGAATGACAGGTTCGAGATGCACACCCTCATTTATAATCCCCGGTGGGATACGGCGAGATATTTCTGATGACGTTCTCGACCGTACGAGAAAATTCACTACCGCCATTCATAAACGATTAAAGAAGTATGAGAATATTTTCGTGTATAATCCGGTGCTTATATCGAGGATGAAGGAAGTAGGTGTCCTGACGAGGGAAGAGGCGATAAGATGTGGAATTGTAGGTCCTTTCTTACGAGCATCGGGAGTGGAATATGACGTCAGGAAAGCAGAGCCTTATGAAGTTTACGATAAGCTTGATTGGGAAGCAACGACGGGTGATGCCGGAGACTGCCTGGGACGGATATTCGGCAGGTTAGAGGAAATGAAGCAAAGCGTGAAAATCGTGCGACAGGCGGTGGATGCGGTGCAAGAGATGCCGAGAGACGGTGTGATAAGTGAAGAAATCCTCGGTGATTACAAAGAAGCTTCTGGCGACATACGCGGGTACTTGTACAACGTCTATGGCGATCTGGTTCTACCCAAAGGCGAGTGGACTTCCGTTACCGAGGCAGCAAGGGGTACCGTCCTGTACTCCATTATAAGCGATGGCGAATCTAACGTTCCTTACCGCGTGAGGATTATAACGCCCTGCTGGATGAACCTGAGGGGGATAATAGAAGCGTCAAAAGGAGAGCGGGTAGCGGATTTCTGGACGGTCTATGCCAGTTTTGGATATTTCCCGCCGGAAGCAGATAGGTAGGTAAAGAAAAATGATGGAAGTGATAAATACGCTGATGGAGACGGTGATGAGCAATCAGGTGAGTATACCTCTTATAGAGCCGATGCTGGACTTATTGCCGGAAATCCCGATGCTGCAATATATGGTCGCGTTTATGTTATGGAAGCCACTTTTTGCGATTTTAATTTGCCCGGGTCTTACGGTCGGCGGTATTACACTGTTATTCTTCCCGTGGATAGAACGGAAACTATGTGGGAGGGCACAGTGGAGAGTAGGACCACACGAAATAGTATGGTGGTTAGGAGGAGTAATCCAGATACTTGCAGATACACTGAGATTCCTTTTCCAGGAGGTGATAGTGCATAAGGATGCACATAGGCCTTATTTCCTGCAGTTCCCGTTCCTATCATTCATGATTTTCCTTTTGCCATTGCTATTCATCCCTGCGGGAACGATTGTAGCGATACAAACGCCTTATGCGATACAGATAATACTCGCATTGGTGTGTCTATTCCCATTGTTCATTTTAGGGCTTGGTTGGGCATCAAACAGCCGATTTGCTTATATCGGGACAGTAAGAGAAGCATTCGTGTACTTTGCGTATGAGATACCGTTCATCATAGCGGCAATCGCGATGATTATTTTATATGGGACATCAGACCCACTATTGATGGCAAGTAGGCAATCTATACCAGGAATAATACTCAATCCCATTGCCGCACTGGTATTCTTTATCGGTGCTGCGATGGCGACCTCGAGAATGCCGTTTGAGATAGCTGAATCGGACCAGGAGTTGTGTGCGGGACCGCATGTAGAGTATTCGGGGATTGCATTTGGGCTTATCTACGTATTGTGCTACGAGAAGGCGTATATTTTGAGTGCGCTTATGACCATTTTATTCCTTGGAGGCGGGAGTGGCCCGGCGATTGCAGGTCTCGGCGATTTATCCGGTGTTTTCTGGTTCGTGGTAAAGACATATCTTGTGCTGACCACGTTGTTCATGCTTCGTACGGTATATCCGAGATATAGACTTGATCAGGGCTTGAAACTGGGATGGTCGCCAATGCTCTGCTTAGCTCTAATTGGTCTTGCAATATCATTAGTAGTAGTGGCGGTGAGGGTGATATAAAAATGAAAAGTATGAAGAAAGTTGTAGGACCGGAATATAATTTAGGCGAGAAGATAAAGACGAATGTGTATGCCGTGGGTGTAGCCATGCAGGAATCGGTGTACCCACACACAGCGACGGTATTTTATCCGAGAGAAAGGAAGAAGATGCCGGATAATTTCAGGGGATTTATACTGTTTGACCCCGATAAATGTATAAGTTGTTTCAATTGCTCGTTTGTATGTCCTGCAAATGCGATTCGAATGAAGGAAGCACCAAATAAGCGATATTATCCCACGGTGGATTATGGCAGGTGCATTTTCTGCCATTTCTGCATTGATTCTTGCTCCGGTGGTGCATTAAAGGCGACAAAAATCCACGATGTCGCATATAAGGATATGGATGAGATGTTCACACCCACAGAGGAAATGATAGAGCTGCCGGAAATAATCAGAGAGGACAAGAAATATGTGGAATACGAGATAGAAGAGGACGATTTGCATTTGAAGAGGACAAAGGGTGAGGACTACCTTTTTGTCGATGTGCCGCCACCCATACAAATTCCAATGGTGAGTCAGTGCATAGACAGAGCAAGCTGTATTGGATGTCGGGTTTGCGAGGAGATGTGCGAAAGCGGAGCGATTTCTTCTTCGGCTGAGAATGGCATGCTAAGAATGAAAATAGATACGGATAAGTGCACGGGCTGCGGATTATGTGTTAAGGAGTGCTCGATGCAGATATTGAAGCTTGAGAGGAAATGAAAAAATGGCAACAGCAGTAGGTGCAGGACAATCGGAATGGGAAGTAGCGGTTCCGGAGAAACCGTTAAAGGACAAGACATATTTTGAGAATTTAAAGGCTAAGGTCATAGATACGAATTTATGCAGCCGGTGTTTGACATGTGCGGCGATATGCCCGGGTGGAATAACAGTGGTAGGTAACAAAGTAGATTTCCCTGACTATGAAACCAAATGCCTCGACTGCGGTGCTTGTGTACGCGTATGCCCGAGGTTTGTTTACGAGCCAAAAAGCGGCTTGGGCGATTATATAGAGTTCATCGCCGGGCGGTCAAAGCGGTTTGCGGGACAGGATGGCGCGATGGTAACGGAACTTCTGGTTTCTGCAATTGAAATGGGTATGATAGACCGCGGTTTGTTCGCGGGCAGGGACGAGAAATGGGCAACTGAGATGTTCCACGTGCGAGAACCCGAACAGCTTGCGATTACCACGCTCGGAGGCACGAAATACACGTTCGCGGATGTGCTGCCCGCATTGAAGGAAGCGGTAATGTTCACGAAGCGAGGTGTGGGTATTGTCGGAACGCCCTGCATCGTTTCTGGCGTCAGGAAACTGCAGCAGGAGTATCCGATTTTCCGAGATCGCGTAAAACTCGTTGTGGGTCTGTTCTGCACCGAGAATTTCCATTACGACGATATTACGAAATTCCTGCAAGAAAAAGGTGTTGATTTCTCGAAACTCGTTAAAACTGATATTATCAAAGGCAAATTTATCTCTACGATGACCGATGGAAAAGTAAAATTTAAGGTGGCAGAAGCAGAGGATATTATTGCAAGTGGCTGCAACGTTTGCACCGACTTCACCGCGGTGGAAAGTGATGCGAGTGTGGGGAGTGTAGGCAGCGAAAAGGGGTTTTCTACCGTAGCAGTGCGCGAAGAGAATGCTAAGAAGGTTATAGAATATATCAAAGAGAAGGGATATGCGGATTTCGGTGAGGCGGATACCTCTCAACTGGACTTCCTTATCGGGCATAAGAAGAAGCGGGAAGAGAATATCAAAGGGGATCGGTAATTGCAAAATGCAAAAACACTTTTATACGCATTCCAAAAATTATTAACCACAAGATTACACAGATTTTCACGAGATTATTTATAAAACTTTTTTTTGTTTTTTCTTTTAGCACAGGTTTTCTTTTTGTAAAATCTCGTGGTTCATTATTTGCAATTTTCATTGTCTGTTCAAAAATCCACCGAATTTTGAGCAGATACACAGGGGCACTGTCGAATTTTCTAGTAAAATCACTATATCCTTGAATTTTACCGCAGAGCACACGGAGAACGCAGAACCATCAGGAAAGTCAGCAAGGATTGAAACAGTCCTAGAACTCTGCGTACTCTGCGCTCTCCGCGGTGGATAATAATGTATCACTACATTTTTAGACAGTGTCGTACACGGGCTTAACTCAGATGCAGCTTCTTCTTAATTTCCCCCAATTGCTTCTTATTTAATTGTAGCATATCCACTATCTGCGACTCAGGATAGTTTTCTATAAATAGCCAGATAAATTCCTCTTCTGTGGATGCTAACTTCTCTTCTTTGATGAGTCCGGTGAGTTTTTCTACTTTCCGCTTTATATCTTTTATGACCGTCTCTATGCCTGTCGGTTTGACCACTACCGCGTGCTTATGCTTGGTGCCTGATTTCGGATAGCCAAAGGTGTTTAACGTACGTCCAATGGAATTAAATTTCAGTAACGGCAAATCCACTTTGGCTCGGCGTGCATTTTCTTCTTCGAATATCTCATCCGCAGACAGGCCTTCTTCCGTATTTAACTGCTCCAAGTAACGATTCATCCAATGAGTTGGTTTCGCCTTTGCCACTTCTTCTGCTTGTCCCATTTTTTGATTCTCCTACTCATTATCTATGTAAGGGGTTATATAAAGTTTTCTAAATATTGCTGTGCACGCACGGGTGCGTAAAATATAGTCATTCCGAAAATTATTAACCACCAGATTACACATCGTGGGCTCTGCCCACGTCCCGAAAACCCTGAAAGGGTTTATTTCACGAGAGAAGAATAATGGATTTTAGTTTTCAGTGTTGCATTGACGATTTTACCCCCAGTTAACCTGTATTTCTTGTGTTAATCGTGTGGAATCTCGTGGTTCATTATTTGCAATTTATTATGGGAATGACTATATAACTATCAAAGTATAGATACAATGAACGAGGAGAAATACGATGTTGTAGTGGTAGGGGCAGGCCCTGCGGGGAGTATAACCGCGAAGACCGCTGCTGAACGAGGACTGGACGTTCTTTTAATAGAAAGGAATCCGGAGATAGGGGTGCCGGTGAAATGCGGTGAGTGCGTAAGCAAGGAAATAGAGCGGTTTGTTGATATTGATCGCAGATGGATATGCGCAGGGATACGGGGAACTATCACATACGGCCCTGACGGCACGAAGGTGGTTTTATCGGTTGAAGGAGCAGAAGAAGTGGGGTATGTACTTGAAAGAAAGATATTTGATAAGTGCCTAGCACAGGAAGCCGCACGTGCAGGCGCGGAAGTGCGAGTAAAAACTCAGGCTTATGGTGTTGTTAATGACAGTGGTTATGCAAAGGGCGTGTATGCAAGAACTGCGGAAGCGGAGGAGGACATTCGTATTTCTGCGGATGTAGTTGTGGGTGCGGATGGTGTGGAATCGCGAGTAGGTAAATGGGGTGGTATTGACACAACATTGCGTTTGGCTGACGTGGCAACGTGTGCAGAGTTCCTCATGTGTGACGTTGAAGTGAACAATGAGTACTGTGAGATTTTCTTTGGTGATGACGTAGCACCTAAAGGGTATGGCTGGATATTTCCAAAAGGGGACCATTGCGCAAATGTAGGTCTTGGGATAGGTGCTGACGTTTCTAATGAGAACCATTGTGCACGCGATTATCTGAATGCTTTTGTGGGTGCCAAATTCCCGAATGGGAATATAATAGCTGAGATGTACGGTGCGGTGCCACTGAGCGGCCCGGTATATGAAACGGTAGCGAATGGATTGATTTTAGTTGGTGATGCGGCAAGACACGTTAATCCGATCACAGGTGGGGGGATTTTAGAAGCAATGCAAGGCGGAGAAATAGCGGGGGACGTAATCGCAAAAGCAGTACAAGAAAACGACTTCTCAAAGAGAAGATTGCGTGAATACGAGAAGAGATGGAGAAAAGAGTTTGGTAAAGTTTTGAAAGCGGGATTGAAGACAAAGAATATCGTGTTGGGGCTGAGCAGCCAGGACCTCAACAGGTTTTTCCATGCATTAGAGGGAGAGATGATAACAAAAGAGTTCAGCGAACGAGCATTGTTGAAAGAGATAATAAAGAGGAATCCGAGGATACTGTTCAAGTTAGTGGGGATGATGTTTTAAGTAAAAAAATATTAACCACAGATTACACAGATTAACACAGATGATAAGAATCAACACGGTTAAACTACGAGAAAAAATAATTTCTGATAATCGGACGCAGATGAACGCAGATAATCAGGATTTCAAATATAAGGTTTAATAGACGGAGGAGATTATTAGAATCT
>JAUXHM010000044.1 GCA_030621535.1 Candidatus Methanophagales archaeon
AATTCCTTCTTCTCTACCCGTGTCTTGTATTCCACGTCTGTTAATCGTGGCAGTTTAAGGAAAAACGCAACCTTGCACGTTCCTGTATCCACTTTTTCAATCGCATCATCCGGATTGTAGATGAAAACGATATCTTCGGGCTTAAGCGTTGGCTCGATAAGCCACTCATGCAGGCATATTACATCCAGTCCAACTCGTTCGCCGCCTCGCTCCTCTGCCAATTTCCTTATTTTCTCCCTATCCGCCCGCAGCAAATAGAATTTTGCACCGTCATACATGATTAATCTGATGTCAAAATCATCGTTACATTCATTGAGCTTTGAATAGATAGCGTCCTTCACATCCCCATACTTACTACTGTTACAACGTTCTACAACAAAATTCTCTTCTATTCTCGTCCATAAATCTTCCATGCGGCATCTTTTCACACATCTGTGCCAGGGCAGCAACAAAACCGCTCTGTCCCCTGTTTCTAAAAGCATCATCAGCGTATATGCTGCCCCGTTGACTTTATCTCTACTCAACTGATAAGAAGCAGAGTATCGGTGATGTCCATCGAGAATGAGTATTTTTTTGTCGTGCATTAGCGCTTGAATACGCTCTATAATCGTCTCATCTGAAACTTCCCAGAGCAGGTGTCGAGCACCATTTAATACGACATCCATAATTGGCTTTCTTTGTTCATTTATGTTCAGATCAGGTCTACGGAAGCCCAAATAATCTTCGAAAATGTGGTTTATGTCATGGTTGGGCATGTTGTATCCCGCAGCAATTGGTGAGAAATTCATTCGGCATTCTTTCATAAGCCTGTATCGCTCCAAGGTGTTCGCCTCAAAAGTCTTTTCGTGTCCCGATATGTTCTGCGAATTGAGTTTTTCGCCTTTTACCAGAGCCACCAATCCAAAAGCGAAATAGGTCGCTCTTCTCTCTTCCTTCGGGATTTGTTCCATAACTGCTTTCGGCAGTTTGTAGCGGATTCCATAGATGTATAAAGACGGTTTCTCACGTTCAATCAGGATTCCTTCGCCCGTCAAACGTTCTAAACACTTCTTTGCATAGTCCACGAATTCTTCTACCCCTTCGCCCTCTTTCCTCGTGGTAAAGTGAATTACATTGTTTTCCCTGCCTGAATATCGCTCGTAAAGGTGTGCATCAATTGTATCGTAAACCGGGCAAACCTGTTCAGCTCGGTTTTCCAGTTTCGGGTTCAGTATCGTCGCCTTGAACGGTTTTATTTCAACCATTTTTTTTGTTTAGATTTTTTAAAAAAGATTAAGTTAAAATTAAAATTAAGATTAAAAAGGATGAAGCATTAGAAAGGATAAGTAAAGAGGGAGAAAAAAATGGGCGAAAAGGGATTGATAGCGAAAATTACAGGTCCGTTAGTTGTTGCAGATAAGATGCGTGGATGCGAGATGTACGAAGTGATAAAAGTGGGGGAAGAGGGGTTACTGGGGGAAACGATTAGGTTGGATGGCGATTCTGCGTATGTTCAGGTATATGAGGATACAACGGGCTTGAAGCCCGGTGAGCCGGTGATACGGACAAAAGCACCCTTATCCGTTGAACTTGGGCCGGGAATACTGAAGAATTTTTATGATGGTGTGCAGAGACCCCTGAAAGCTATAAAGGAAAAGGTGGGGGACTATGTAGAAAGGGGGGTGTCCGTAGATGCGCTCGACCGAGCGAAGAAATGGAAATTCACACAGGTGCCCACGGCAGAGGAGGGTAAAGAGATAGTAGGTGGAGTTATTTTGGGTGAGGTTCAAGAATCAAAAGTGATAACCCATAAAATTCTCGTGCCGCCTGGAGTGCACGGGAAGCTTTTAGAGTTAAAAGAAGGGGATTTTACCGTTCAGGATACTATAGCGAGGGTACAAACAGAAGGAGAGGACGTGGAGTTGAAACTCATGCAGAAATGGCCGGTGAGGAAAGGAAGACCATACAAGGAGAAATTAGACCCTGAGGTGCCTTTGTTGACCGGGCAGCGTATTAATGATACTTTCTTCCCAATCGCAAAAGGAGGCACAGGAGCCATTCCAGGTGGGTTCGGGACCGGAAAAACGGTAATGCAGCACCAATTAGCGAGATGGGCGGACTCACAGGTCATTGTGTATATCGGCTGTGGCGAGAGGGGAAACGAAATGACAGAGGTTTTAGAGGATTTTCCGAAGCTTATTGACCCTTATAGTGGAGAAACGCTGATGGAACGGTCAACGCTCATTGCAAATACATCTAATATGCCCGTTGCAGCACGGGAAGCGTCTATTTACACTGGAATCACACTCGCCGAGTATTATCGGGATATGGGCTATGACGCGGCGATACAGGCGGATTCCACGTCAAGATGGGCAGAAGCACTGCGAGAGATATCGGGTAGATTGGAGGAGATGCCGGGAGAGGAAGGTTATCCAGCGTATTTAGCCACGAGATTAGCGGATTTCTATGAACGTGCAGGCAGGGTAAAGACCTTATGCCCCGATTCAGAGGAAAGAATAGGTTCCGTAACGGTAGTGGGAGCAGTATCGCCACCGGGAGGTGATTTCTCGGAGCCCGTGACGCAGAACACATTGCGAGTGGTGGGCGATTTCTGGGCTCTTGATTCATCTTTAGCAGATAGGAGGCATTTCCCCGCTATAAGCTGGTTGCGTAGCTATTCACTCTATTTAGGTGGCCTCCGCGAGTGGTTTGCGAAGTCCGCGGCGCCCGATTTCACGGAGCAGCGAGAGAAAATGATGGGGCTATTACAAAAGGAGGCGGAACTGCAAGAGATAGTCCAGCTCGTTGGTGCGGATGCACTCCCACCGCGAGAAAGAGGAACATTGGAAGTTGCTCGTATGATAAGGGAGGATTTCTTGCAGCAAAACGCATACCACGAGATAGACTCTTTCTGCTCGCTGGAAAAGCAATATCTGATGGCAAAAATCGTTCTTCAGTGGTATGACGGTGCAATGGACGCGGTAGAGGCAGGCATACGGGTAGAGAAACTGGAGGGGATGCGAATAAAGGATGCGATAGCGAGGATGAAATATGTGCCAAATGAAGATTTCCGGGAGAAATACGAGCAGATAATGAAGGATATGAAAGATGAGTTTGAAGCGATAAAGGTTAAATTAAAAGCGGGTTGATTATAATGCTAATTAGAAAAAAAGAGGTGAAAAGAAATGGCGATAGATACTTCTGCACGTGAATACACAACGATACGAGAAGCAGCAGGTCCTTTGATCGTTGTAGAAGGCGTAGAGGGCGTTTCGTATGGAGAAGTAGTGAAGATAGTTACGCCGGGAGGAGAAGAAAAGACCGGGCAGGTGTTAGAAGCGAGTAAAGAGCTTGCAGTGGTTCAGGTCTTTGAAGGCACTTCGGGAATAGACACGGCAAAGACGAAGGTACGATTTACGGGCGATATAATGCGGATAAGCGTTTCGCAAGATATGTTGGGTCGTTTTTTTGATGGGCTGGGCAGACCGATTGACGGCGGACCAGAAGTGATACCCGAAGACCGATTGTCTGTTATAGGCGCAGCAATAAATCCTACTGCACGTGATTATCCACGCGAGTTCATTCAAACCGGCATTTCCACCATTGACGGCATGAACACGTTAGTGCGCGGGCAGAAATTGCCGATATTCTCCGGTGCGGGAATGCCGCACAATGCCCTTGCCGCGCAGATAGCGAGACAGGCGAAGGTACTGAGCACTGGAGAGCCGTTCTCTGTTGTGTTCGCCGCGATGGGGATTACACACGAGGAAGCTTCATTTTTTATGCGTGATTTTGAACGCACCGGCGCGATCGAAAGGATAGTTGCATTTCTTAATTTAGCTGATGACCCTGCGATTGAGCGAGTGATAACGCCGAGGATGGCATTGACAACCGCGGAGTTCCTCGCTTATGAATACGATATGCACATTCTCGTTATTCTCACGGATATGACGAATTACTGCGAGGCACTGCGTGAAATAGCTGCGGCACGCGAAGAAGTCCCGGGAAGAAGAGGCTATCCGGGATACATGTACACCGATTTGTCAATGAATTACGAACGCGCAGGGCGGATAAAAGGTCGAAAAGGCTCGATTACGCAGATACCTATTCTGAGCATGCCGGATGACGACATAACGCACCCCATACCTGACCTTACGGGGTATATTACCGAGGGGCAGTTCGTTCTTTCTCGCGACCTGCACAGACGAGGCATCTATCCGCCGGTGGACGTTTTACCTTCGCTGTCAAGACTGATGGATGAGGGAATAGGACCTGAAAGAACGAGAGAAGACCATGCGGGCGTATCGAATCAGCTTTATGCAGGTTATGCAGAAGGCAGGGACATGCGTGACCTGGTTGCGGTCGTGGGTGAGGAGGCGTTGACAAGTAGAGACAGAAAATACCTGGAGTTCGCAGATGAGTTCGAGAAGCGGTTTGTTACACAGGACAGGAACGAGGACAGGAGCATTGAGGAGACGCTGAGTATCGGTTGGGATTTGCTTGCGGCGTTGCCCGAAGGAGAGCTTAAGAGGATTGATGAGCATATAATAAAGAAGTATCATCCGAAGTATAGGAAAGAGGAGTGAGAATGGTATCTGTTTAGCTCTTTTTGTAACCACAAGATTACACGGATTTTCACGAGAAAAACAATAATAGGAATAAGGGATGAGCTATTAAGGGATAATGTGGATACGCTCAAACTTGAGCGTGCATCAGGTGGTGAAGTGGTTTAAGTGAAGGATTCAGTGAAGAGGGAAAAGGGAAAACCGCGAAAATATCTGCCGTTATATTTGTTTGTTTGATGTTTGGTGCGAATGGACCAGATGATAGCCATTCAGAGAAGCTGCTTAAGCTCTTCAACACTCATATCAGCCTGGTTTAAAATCGATTTTAACGTTTTTGGAGCGAGTATTTTTCCGGCATGAACTACCACCGTCACAAGTCTGTCTTTCTGCTTATGGTATAATTGCGAAGCATTTTGATTAAACTTTTTTAAAGTTTGAATGGTGACTTCCTCTTACTCGTATTTCCTCAAATCCCGCTCTCTTCAGCGCTTTCATAACCTTATCCCCCGTAACTCTCGGCAGTTTCATGGGATTGACTCAGCATTGACCTCAACCGGGATTTCCAGGGGAATAGGTTTTCCAAGATCTTTTAACGCCCCGATGTAACCTGCAATTGCTTCCTTGGCGTTAGCTATTGCCTCTTCCCATGTATCACCTTCAGTGATGCATCCTGAAAGGAGAGGCACCGTGACTGTGTAACTACCCTCCTCGTTCCTTTCAATTAGTATTGTATACCTCAGCTCTATTGGCTTAATCCCCATTTGCTCTCCACCTTAAAGTTTATTAGATTTTTACCTTATATTAAAATGTTTTAAAAACTACTCAAAATCAGCTTCTATTTCTTTCAGATCCTTTACAATCTTTGAAACTGCTTTTCCTTTTTCCGTTAATCTATATCTGACGCTCCTATCCTCCAAAACTTCCCTTTCCAACAACCCCGCTTTAGTTAATTCCTTTAAAGCTCTTGTAGCTGTTGGTCGGTGTTTCATCCGTTTAGCTATGGCGCCAAAATTTAGCTCTTCGTTCTCTGATAATGTAAGGAGAACCTCGTCACAACCCGCTTTTGCTATCGCCTTCGATAGTTTCATAAAAGAAACTCGAAAACGAAAAGATTTATAACAGGTAGAAGCGAAAAGGATATAAATAAACAGAAAGGTTTATAAGTAGCAAAAATGTATATTAGAGACGGGGTTGTGAAGCGAAAGAATAGATAAATAGGCGGTAATAAAAAGACGAAAAACGAAGAAAAACTCAATGTCTTGATGGTTTTAATACTTACCTCCTTGTTTTTATTAGCATTAATCACTGACATAGGAGCAAGAAGTGGATGTTGTTCTCATCACGGTGGAGTTTGTAGTTATCAATGTCCCAACGGCGGAATCGGTCATCGTTGCTGTGATGGAACATCCCTCTCTGAAAAATGTGCCCCCTATTACTCACAGTGTAACGATTATACGCCTTCAACGCCAATACCAACGTCTACACCAGCACAAGTAACAACACCTTCACAAACTCCTATTTTATACGGCAATACGGCGATTAACGGAAAAACACTCGGGATTGGTGCATTCAACATACAAGTCTTCGGAACAACAAAAGCCTCTAAGCCTGAAGTCATGGAGGTGCTTGGGAAAATTAGTCGTACCTACGATATTGTTGCTATACAAGAAATCAGAGATAAATCTCAAACTGCGCTTCCTGCACTGGTTGATACCGTAAACTCAGGCAGTTCGCAGTATGATTATGTCGTGAGTGAACGGTTGGGGCGCACTACGAGTAAGGAACAGTATGCTTACATTTACAACACGCAGGCGGTTGAACTAACTGGCACGCCCCAAATATATCCTGAACCCATAGGTACCGATCCGTTCCATAGAGAGCCTTTTATCGCGTCTTTCAAAGCGCTCAATGGTGACCTCGATGCTACACTGATCACAATACACGTAGATCCTGACGAAGCGACAGAAGAAATCAATTCTTTGGATGCAGTGGTCAAATATGCGCAAAGCGTGTATCCTGATGAGGATGATTTTATTGTCATGGGCGATTTGAATGCCGACTGTTCATATTTCAATGAAGATTCGACTTCTACGCTAAGCAGCAGCGATTATTACTGGTGCATAGATGACAATGTGGACACTACCACAAAAACCACCGATTGCACCTATGACCGCGTCATAATCACAAATGTAGCAGTATCCGATTTTACAGGGGATTCTGGCGTTTTTAGGTATGATATAGAATACGGATTAACTGTAGATGAAACGACTGCGGTGTCAGACCATTATCCAATATATGCTGAGTTCTGGTGTAAATGGGACATGGATTCTACTACAAAGCCAACCACAACGCCAGCATCCACACCTACACCAGCGCCCAGATTAACACCAACTCCAGAGCTCGCTCCTAAAGAAAAAGATTCAGATGATGATGGTATCCCTGATAAATACGATTATGCACCTAACAATCCAAAAGTGCAAACAAAAGAGGATGTTATGCGTAAAGAGACACCTACAGCAACGCCTACACCCACTACAACCATGCCGGGTTTTGAAGTAGTGTTTGCAATTGGTAGCTTATTAGCGGTGGCTTATCTGGTGCTGAGAAGAAGGGGATAAAAGGGAATTTTATTTTATCTTTTCTATCTTCTTACCTCAGTGATAAAAAAGGGAAGCGAATGAGAAAAAGGATAAGTATACATTCTAATTCTAAAATTAAGAATAAATATCTTCCAAATACCATTTCTTATGAAAATCATTAAAATCTTCCATTTGCTCTTTTGTAACTCCAAGCCAGCCTCCAGTCCATTTTGGATAAGTTCTTGTTCCATCAGGATTTTTAAGATTTTTAGAAAAAGTCCGCACAATGTAAATGGGGTTCTGCCATGAGTACTCCGCCCCAAGTGTTTGGAAATAGTCACCATCTATCTTGAATTTTGTTTTGCCT
>JAUXHM010000033.1 GCA_030621535.1 Candidatus Methanophagales archaeon
CATTCCGAAGGAAAAGAAGAAAATGGTGAGAAATAAGTTCTTAAATGAGATGGTGGCTCCGAAGAGCTTCTTGAAGGACTTGACTCCCGAGAGTGCCGAGCCGAGGAAAAATGCAACAATCACCTCAGAGATATGACAATGTAGCGAAATACCCAGGGGGTGTGCAAGTGCTGACAGGAGTGCTGGCAGGAGGTATGCAATTGCTGAAAATCCAAATATTAATGCGAAAATGAGCAGTATAGGTATTTCATCATCACGCTCAAACAAAGGCGAGATGAAGTTGCTCAGCCTTCTGATGAGAGCCAAGAGGAATACAATAAGCAGCAAAGTCGTTGCTAAGCACACGGGAATCATGGCGAGGCTGCCTGCCATAATGGAAGTCAGCACCACGAGCAGGATTGCCAGTATTATGTCCTCGAACACCATCAGCCACACGACGGTCTCTGCTTCAGGGTAGATTAGCCTCTTGTTCTCTATCAGCGAGGAAATGGCAATTGCAGAACTGCTGATGTAAACTGCTGATGCAAGTATGAACGCCTCTAATAGGCTCAAGCCAATAACGAGCCCCAGCGAAAACCCTGCGATGAAATTCACCCCGAAGTCTGTGCAACCCGCAAATAACCTCCCAGGCTCTCTTATGCCTTTAAAGTTGAACTCATGTCCTATGTAGAACATCAGGAGGATTACACCGATCTTACCCAGCCACTCGACGAAGTCGTATGAGGTTATTAAGTTGAATCCACTCTTTCCGAGAATTATTCCTGCGATTATGTATGCAGGAATCGCGGCTTGCCTCAGATATTTCGATGCAAGTCCAAGGGCTAAGCAAGAGACCGTTACAACAGCTAAATCCACCAGAAAGGTCATCTTATCTAAACCTGTCCCAGAATCGCCATCTCACAGACCTTTATTTGCTCACGCTCCCCTATCGCCACTATCAGGTCTCCCTCTTCGAACACCGTTTCCGGTGGCGGGCTGATGATGCTCCGTCCTTTCCTCGATAGAGCTATTATCGTGACGCCCGTCCTCTTCCTGATACCCAAATCTTCGATGCTCTTTCCTACCATACGCTTTGTTACCGGACATATATGGATATTTATTCTGAGGTCAGAGATTTCAGAAAACGAGACCTCAACGTCCTCGCGCTCTATTGTGAGCATCGCTCCGGTCAGAACGCTTCCGACACGTCGTGCTTCTTCCGAGGTCAGCCTTGTAACCGAAGGCTGCTCAGCACCGGCTTCTAAGACATACAGTTCTATCTCACCGGTCGCCAAAAATATGACCGCTACTTTATCGCCTTTTGGACTTTCTATCTCATACTTCGTGCCTATCTCGGGAAGTTCAGATATTCGCATTTGATAACACCCTCTTAAAAATAGTTCTATAATAAGTAAAACTTCTAAAAAATAAAAAGTGCGTGGTTCTCACACGCACGTATTCTGTTTTAATTGATCAAAGCTCAACGATTGCACCCACGTCTATTACCGCGTTGCTTGCCGCTACCATCACGCGGCGGCACATAATCGTCGTCTTGACCGTTCGGTATGCCGTCACCATCCGCGTCTCGACCGTTTATGCCGAAGTTATCGCAGATACCGTCGCCATCAACGTCCACAAAATTCTTGCCATAACCGCCGAATCCACGGATACCGCGATTATCACATACGCCGTCACCGTCTTCATCCACGAATCCGGGACGTTCACCGATGTTGTCACATACGCCATCGTTGTCGGCATCCACGTATCGTGGTCCGTTTTCCGGTCCGTATCGTGCAGCAGCAACTCCGATAGAAGTCGCTACCAGCGCCGCGATCAATATTCCAACAATCAGTTTTGTTTTCATTTTCTCATTTCCCCTCCTATTTTTTTTTAACGTGTTCCCACGGTTCTATATTGGCAATAGCCCTATATAAGCTTTTCTTTTCACCCGAATTGTACCCGAATTATACCCAAATCGCACCCAAATTATTTCCGACTTATATACAGCAATATCAACAACGCTACAAATTCAAACAAATCGGGTAATATCCAGAACCAGCCCATGGCATACATACGACGCCAGCCGCACGTATAATGAAAAATCGGATTCGATGTGACCGTTTGCATAATCAGGAGAACAATAAAGGCAATCAACCCCATTGCGAATTTCGATTTTATCTGCTCGTAACTCCTCGCATAGATGAAAAGCAGGCATAAGAGGAGTATAAGGTTTCCAAGCGTGATCATCGCCTTGATATTGACGAGCAACATGTCCTGCATAACTACTGGCGGCATCTTTATCTCCTTTTATTCTATTTCTTTTTCCCTTTTAAATTTATTCCACATTTTATCTAAATATTCCTCGAAGACTTCATACTCTTTTTCCATGTACTGGGATAAGAAATACACAGTACCATATCTTTCACCTGCTGATATAATTACTTTATTATCCTGGAGAACCTTGAGATGATGCCTTACTGTTTTGTAATCCAGTCCCAGTAACTCCGCCAACTGATTGGCGTTGTATGGTCTTTCCTTAAACGCTCTGATAATACGAGCACGATTCAGACCACCTTTCGTGCCAACAATCAGCCACCAGATTACACGTCTCATCGTTCAATGCTATCTACCGCTTTTTTACAATGTCTTGAGTAGAGAAATGCGCTTTCAAATGGGCTATTCTTAGCAAATGACATTGTATTTTTAGTAAAGGTTTTGCTTGTAAAAAGTTTGTTAAAATTCAAGAGAACTCCAGCTCCTCAAGCTTATCCAGCGATTCGCGCATCCCGATGACCACCACGGTATCGCCTTCCCTTATCTCATCCTCAGGACCTACGCTGGCGATGACCTTCTCATCTCGTATGATAGCGACTATTGTCGCCCCGATTTTTTCCTTTATCCGCAGTTCTTTAACGCGCTTATTTGCAATTTTCGCACCATGTTCGACTTTCAGGCTTTCTAATGATGCTTCTCCTGTTTTCGTGGGGCATACGGAGTCCATGAAATCAACGATTGCCGGCTTTGTCAAGCTCCTTGCCAACCTCATCCCGCCTAATTCTTCTAATAAAATCACTTTGTTCACGCCAAGACTGTACAGCCGCTTAGCAGTCTCTTTAGAACCCGCTCGCGTTACTATCGTCAGGTTCTTATTGTATTCTTTCGCAGTAATGCAGAGGAATAAATTATCGGAATCCGAAGGTAGAGTGGATACCAGTCCAGAAGCTCGTTCTACACCCGCTTCTACCAATATCTCATCTTTTGTCGCGTCTCCTTCCAGTACCGATAAGTTCTTTCCCCTTAATTCTCGTGCAATCCCCGGGTCCTGCTCAATCACCACAAAATCTACGCCTTCTCTTTTGAATTCGTCTATTATCACGCCCCCTGTACGCCCACCACCACATATTATCACATGGTTTTTCATTTTCGCCACGCCCCTTTTTACCCTCGCTATACCAAAAGCTTTACTTAACCTTCCTTCCAGCACTGATTCCATTATCTCAATTAGCACATATAAGGTTATGCCCACGCCTGATATGATCAACCCCGCCGTAAATATTCTTCCATAGAAAGTATGAGGAATTATATCTCCATATCCAACGGTAGTAATTGTAACAATAGTCATGTAGAACGCATCGAAAAGGGAAAGTCCTTCGAGATACACAAAACCAACTGTCCCTACCACAATTACCAAGAATAATAAGCAAATTGCGATCAGTGCGTGTCGTATTGGTTCCATTTCTTATTATTTGTCAACAAGTAGGTTTACTTATTTGTACATATTAAATAACATTTGAACTTTTATAGTACCGCTCAATTTTATTTTATAGTATAGACCTCACAAGAATAATATCAAGACTTGCTAAAAAGGAGAATAAAGGGGCAGAATGGCAGGACTGAACATCAAGAAAACGGAAGAGAAATGGCAGCGTAGATGGAAAAAAAGCAAGATCTTTGATGCTGAAATAGCAGAACAAAAAGGTGGAAAGAAAAAGTTCTTTTTGACCGTTCCTTACCCCTACACTTCAGGACCACTGCACATAGGTCATGGAAGAACAAATACGATAGGCGATATAATAGCGAGATTTAAGCGATTGCAGGGCTACAATGTGCTATTTCCTATGGCTTTTCACGTTACCGGAACGCCGATTTTAGCGATTGCCGACAGCATTGCAAAAGGCGACCAGAAGGTTGTAGCACGGTATAAGGGATATATATCAATTTATGAAGATGCGAATAAGGTTGACGAAATTATCAGCAGTTTTAGTAGTGCGGAACGGGTTGCGGATTTCTTCGCTGAACGGATTTCGGAGGATTTCGAGCGTATGGGCTATTCCATAGACTGGCGAAGGAAGTTCAATACCACTGAGCCAATGTACAACAAGTTTATCGAATGGCAGTTCAAAAAGCTCTACGACAAGGGAGTAATAAAGAAAGGGAGCTATCCCATCACGTATTCCATTGAAGATAATTCACCGGTTGGTGAGGACGACATCGAAGAAGGGGATACGAATAAAGTAACAATAATAGAACACACAACCATAAAGTTCGGAGTTTCTGATGACACCTACTTAATCGCGGCGACGCTGCGTCCAGAAACGGTTTTTGGCGTTACAAATCTGTGGATAAAGCCAACTGCAAAATACGTTAAAGTTGCGGTCGGCGGAGAATACGGGATTGTATCCCGTGAAGCGGCGTTGAAACTGGGTTACCAGCGGGAAGCAGTAGAGGGTTCAGAAGAAATAGAGGGCAGTTATTTTGTAGGTAAGAACGTCAAGGAGCCAATAGAGGGCAGGGAAATCCCGGTTTTATCTGCGGGCTTTGTTGATCCGGATGTAGGCACTGGCGTGGTCTATTCGGTTCCTGCGCATGCTCCTTACGATTATATCGCACTGGAAGACGTGAGGAGGGAGGAAGGGATTGAAATCGAGCCAATAAAGGTAATAGATATAGAAGGGTACGAAATGCCCGCGAAAGAGATATGCGAAAAGATGGGAATAGCAAATCAGGAAGATGCGCGACTGGAAGAAGCCACGCAGATAATTTATAAGGACGAATTTTATCGTGGTGTGTTAAATGAACAATGCGGGAACTTTGCGGGTATCAAAATCGCTGCGATAAAGGATGAAGTAAAGGACTGGTTAAAGGGGAAAAATATAGCGGATGTATTTTATGAAACTTCGAGGAAGGCGGTGACGCGAGGCGGTGGAAAGGTAATAGTTGCCGTCTTGCAAGACCAGTGGTTTATAGATTACACGCCGAAATGGTGGAAAGATTTGGGGCACGAACTCGTGGAAGGCATGACGTTCTATCCTGAGAAGTACAAGGCGTATATGCACGACATTATTGATTGGCTGGCGTTGCGACCGTGTGCACGTAAAAGGGGTCTGGGCACGCGGTTTCCGTTTGAAAAGGAATGGATAATCGAGTCGCTAAGTGATTCTACGATTTACATGGCGCTGTACACCATAGCTCATCGGCTAAGGCAATTGCCGGTTGATTGTCTGAATGAGCAGTTCTTTGATTACGTGTTTCTTGGAATTGGCAGCGGTGCAGACGAATTAGCAAAGGAGATGAATGTAGAAGTAGACGTTTTGAACGGGATAAAAGAAGAATTTGAATACTGGTATCCGAACGACCTGCGGCACACGGCACCACCGCACCTCTCAAATCATCTGGTTTTCTTTTTAATGCATCACGCAGCGATATTTCCTCCGACCCGGTGGCCCGGGGCGATAACCTTGAATGAGTTGATGATTCGAGAAGGGCAGAAGATATCAAAGAGCAAGGGGAACGTAATCCCGTTAGCAAAGGTATCAGAACTTTACGGTGTGGATATGTTCAGGCTTTATTGTGCGATTAATGCGGATTTCGCAAGTGTGATCAACTGGCGGGAGCAGGACGTGGATGCGCTGAAGAAACGATTTAATGCGTTAGTAGATGTATTCGAGAATAGCACAGGAGTGGATGTAGCGGAACTAAAGGAGGAAGAGTTCACGCATACCGATAGATGGCTGCTGTCGCGGTTCTACAGAAGGTTAAAGGAATCCATTGAGCTGTTCGAAGCATTTCGAATACGAGAAGCGGGAATAAATCTGGTGTTCAATTTGCTGAATGACATTAGATATTACGAGCGCAGGGAGAGCCCGGAAAAAAGAAGAAGGATAGTCAGAAACGTAATAGAGGATTGGCTGCTAATTCTATCGCCAATTGTGCCGCATATCTGTGAAGAGGAATGGCATAAGCTGCACCACAGTTTCATTTCGTTACAATCGCTGCCGGAGCTAAAGGAGGCGTTTATTGATGACCGCGTGGAGCGTGAAGAGGAATATCTGGTTTCGTTAATTGCGGATATAAAGGAGATACTGAAAATAGCCCGCATTGTGCCGACAAAAATTTACGTTTATACCGCAGATGCGGATACAGATAACTGGAAGTGGGAAGTGTTCAGAGCCATAAAGGATTTACCAGAGAGGGATAAGATTAAAGAGGCGATGAAACTCCGAAAGGATAAGAGCACGGTGGATTTCGTGAAGCAATTGATGAAAAGCAATCGGGATTATTTCGAGCTGAACGAGAGGGAGATTCTGGAACGCGAGAAAGCGTATTTAACGGAAGAGTTCGGCTGTGAAATAGGCATAAACGAGGAACATGACCCGAAGAGGAAGAAGAGGTTTGCTATTCCGCTTAAACCAGCGATTTATGTTGAGGGTTGAAGGTATGATTCCAGAAGAGGATAGATTTGTGGTTGATTTTGGATGTTATTCAAAAGTCCAAGGATAAATATAGATAAGGGATTAAGGAAATATGTTATATTGACTTTTATAGGATAGGAGTAGCCAATGAAAATCCAAGAAAGGTATCAAAGAGCGGTGGATGAATTTGTAAGAAGAGCGGTGGAGAAATATGAAGATAGAATAGATGAAATAATCTTATTTGGCTCAGTTGCAAGAGGAGAAGCAGGAGAGGACTCTGATATTGATATCTTGGTGATATGGAAAGGAAATGAGGCAGAAGGATGGAGAGCTATGACCGGATTGGCATTTGATGTATTATTAGATGTGGAAGAATATATTTCGGTAAAAGTCCTCGGTTTAGAGGATTTAAAAGCAGAAAATCCGTTCGTAAATAATGTAATAAAGGAGGGCATAAAGATTGCATGAAAAATATATCGAAAAGAATATTGGTAAAGAAGAAGCCGAAGCCATTGTCGAAGATGCAGAGAATTTTTTGGTGAGGATTAAGGATGCAATAAGGGATATTTTGGAAGAAAGTGTAAGATGATATTAGTAGTAATTGCTCAATATCTTGTGGTATAAATTCTAAGCACTAAACTCTAAATAAGCCCCTACTGGGCTTGCGGGGTTACCGGGGCAGAGCCCCGGTCTAAACAAACTCCACTATCTAAACTCAAAATTCAAAACAAACCCTTCTTTTAGGATTTTGGATTTTGAAATTGTTTATGGTTTAGTAATTTGGATTTAGGATTTCCCACTCCTTATTGAGCATATACGGAATACGTATTGATAACGCCCTGGAGTTCATTCCTATTTCTGCACGTATAGAAAGGATATGCGATCAGATATGCAACCGCAGCGCTATGAAGCACCAGTCCAATATCAAAATAATGAACAATCAGCTCTAAAATCGCAATGGATAGCAGAACGACCGAAGCAAGAAGAACCCAACCTTTCTTTAGACCCACTTTAACAACGGTGGTGCTTGAATACCCTAAATCTTCTTCGTAATCGTTTATCTGATGCGTAAGTAACGACTCGCAACCAATAATCATAAACAGGGCAGCAATCAGCAGAATATGCGTATTTAAATTTAAATCGCCACCTGCCAGCGTAAACCCAGCTAAAACGGGAAACAAGCCAAACATCAGTCCATGGGTTAGTATATCAACAATAAACCGTTCCTTGAGCCTTATGTGGTTTACCGAATAGAGCGTGAGGAGAGAAATACTCAGCAGCGTGAATAAAACGCCATTTATGCCCGGGCTCAAAACGCAGGCAAGTGCGATTGCAATTGCGAGCAGCACGCACATAAGTGCGAAAGTGCCTCTTTTCGTTACTCTGCCCGAAGAAAGCGGATTATTGCCTCTCCTGACTTTTTTCGTATTCCGCAGGTCTATTTCAACATCGAAATAGTTGTTCACGACAAACCCAAAAGCAATCACACAGAAAAAGATCACGCCGACTGAAATAAGAACAAAAGGGGTAGCAGGTGCTAAAATCGCCCCTATAAGCGGAATGGGCGCAAAGAACTTTATCCATTCCCTGACCCGCAGCATCTTGAGGTATTCCAAATTTAGATTCCCTTTATCCCTGCTATCCCCGCTTCTAAAAAACATTTATTTTGCCTTTGTATTAGCCCTTTACTTTACATTAATATATGTTACAAAAGGTTCATATATATGTATAAAAATATTCATAAGTAGTTTTGCATGTTAGAGGTTTAGAGGTTTAGCTATATAGATAACCGAAAAAGCAAGCCTCTAATCCGCTTGAAACCGCTCAAACCTGAAACCTCAAACCTGACACCTGTTTAATCTTCTGAAATCTCGTGGTTTTGTAATTATCTAATAAAACTGCACCGACTTTATTTCCAGAACTCGAGTAATCTCATCCAGAATTTCACGTATTTTACCTTTTACTCCCTTCCATGCTTCCTGAACCGGAACGGCCGTATAAACGTATTTGAGCCTTTTACCCGCTTCTACCCGCTTAATTATAAATCCTTCCTGATCTAATCGCAGGATATATTTCCGTATTGTTCGCTCTGAAAGATGCAGCAGGTTTTGTATTTGTTTTATCGTTAACGAAGAGGTCAATAAAAGATTGTAAATTTTGATTTCTACGGGCTTAAAATTGAGAAACCCTAAAATAACGTTCAATAACTCTGCGGGTTTCTTCTCTTCTGTCAGCGCCTTTTCTATATCCCCGATATAATCCCTCTTTACCATGATTGTTGTAGATTGTAGCATCTGTGTGTAATAATCATCTATGAATAAATAACTATATAAAACTTTCATAGGTATGAACTTTTCTTTTCTTCGCTTTTCACGCGAAATAAATCTTTTTTCGTTGTATATAAAATATAACCACCTTCTATTTGAGACACGGATTTACACGAGATTTTTCATTCTTCTTTTTGCATGGGTTTTACTTGCATCATGCATCCTGTATCATTTTCTTGTGCTAATCTCGTGTAATCTCGTGGTTTTTAATTCATATTTCTCTTAACCTTTCCACGGCGCTATCATATTCTTCAATCAAATAATAAGCCTCTATTCCCGCTTTTCTGCTATTATTTACCAT
>JAUXHM010000022.1 GCA_030621535.1 Candidatus Methanophagales archaeon
TCAGCACCCGCATCCGCCGCATGTTTCGTGAATTCAACCGCTTCCTTTGTGTTGTTCGACCCCGTACCTGCAATCACAGGCACCTTTGAGCAGTCCACCACCACGTCTATCACTTCCTCATGCTCTTTATGAGAGAGCGTTGCGGATTCGCCGGTCGTGCCGCACGGGACTATTCCCGCTACGCCGCCCTCTATCATGTATTCCACGAGCCTCCTCAGTCCTTCCTTATCTACTTCGTCATCCTTTGTAAACGGTGTTATAAGCGCCGGATACACACCTTCTATCTTCAACATTTCAACTTATGCTATCTATTATGCGCGGCTCTGGCTCTAACTCGGGCTCCGCCACTTTCCCTTTCTTTTTATGCGTTATATACCCCGCTATTCTATTTCTTACACCTTTGCTCTCTACGTTTGTATATTCGTCCACTAATTTCTTATTTAGCTCGAAGTCGTCAGTGCACTCCGCTACTTCCTTTAACAGCTGTTTCGCCAGCTTCTTTACATACGTCGGTTTAACTGTCCCCACTGTTACTCACTCTTTTCCTCCTCTTCTGTTCCACTCTCCGCAACTTCACCCATCTCTATCTCTTCTTCTCCCTTTTCTCTCACGTCACTTACGCCTATCATCAGAAATACTGCTCCCACCATCAGCACAATTATGCCAATAACCCCTTTTATAACTTCCAATAGTGGAATGTACCAGTGCACTATCCCTGCTACACCTAAAGCTGCTAACACAATGCCTAACAATATTTCTCCATATCCTTTCATTTTTTTATCACCTCTATTCTTACCCTATCCCCTCAGGTCAAATTCGGCAATTTCAGGCTTGTATTTCCAGTCCTCAGGTAACACGTGCTCCTTCCTATAATACTTCCCAAGCCTTCTTATCTTCGATTCCGCTAACTGCAGCGCTCTTTTATTATGCACATCGTGCTTATTCACACCGAGGTGTTTTCTTAGTCTCAACGCTGTTCGCATCAAATTCTGGAGGTCTTCAGGTAGCTGCCCTGCAATACCCTGTTCCTTTAATATCGCCGTTGCCTTTTTCCCCGTAACCTCTGCAACACTTGGCACGCCATAGTTATCCCTCAGCAGTATCCCTATCTCGCTTGTCGATTGCCCTCTCTCGTATAACTCAACCACTTTTTTCTCCACTTCTTTCGCTGTTATATCCACCCATTCAGGTGCCGTTTCCCTCAAGCTGGAGCTAATGGGCCTCGTAGAGCCCGATTTCCCCCTTCTCCTTGCATACATCCTTGCCATTTTGTCTAACCCCTCTACTTACCTTTTCTTAATCTATTTACCTTATCTTTCGTTCTGCATATAAATATTTTATGATGTTTTTCGCCATTAACATAATGATACCGGGATTTTTTAACAGTTCACGAAACACGAAGGAAGGATAGTCCATATCCCCACGATTCGTTATTCGCTGTATCATATCGTATTTTGACAATGCTTGACACATCCTATCGAAGTCCTTATCGCTGAATACACACCTTAATCGGTGAATCTTCAGTCCAAAAGCCATCTCCGCCCCTATTTCCTCCTGCCATCGCTTTTCGTATCCGTTCAGCAGTTCCATGTTTCTTTCCCGGCATGCTCTTGCTGCGGCTTCTCCCGCTATCTTACCGCACTTCATCCCGTAGTATACTCCTCCGCCTGTGACTGGCTTGACCTGAGCCGCGGCATCGCCAACCAGCAATATTCCTGTGCCATCCCCGGCTTTTACGGTCTTCTGCCTTTCGATCGGAATGGGGATTGCCCCTGCAGTAAACTTTGATTGTGTGCCTTTGTATTTCGCTGCGATGATTGGATGCCCGGATAAAATTCTTTTTAAAAACGGCAGAGGATTTGGATGCGGTGAAAACCTTTTGTCTATGCAGAGACCGATTCGAGCCGTTGTTTCGTCAATCGGGATGACCCATGCGAAGAAACCAGGCGCAATGGTTTTACCCACGAAAATATCTGCAACGGGTTCGTGTATTTCGTACTGCCCTTCTATTTGCACGCAGTTCAGGAAGTTTTTTGTGACGGTTAGCCCCTCTCCTACCCCTGCCATTCTGGCTATTCCACTTCTCCAGCCATCAGCGCCAATGACCACGTTTGCCTTTATCTCGTTTTCCTCTAAATTTACACCTGCGCTGGTAGTAGCAGCAGCCAGTATCGTTAGCTTTGCGCCATCCCTCTCCCCCCCTTTCTTCACATGTTTTACTTTGCTGTTCAAAATTAACTCCGCACCTCCGTCCATTGCGGCTTTCGCCAATTCCTTATCAAAAATATCCCGCCTTATGGCAAAAGCACTCTTCTCGGGAGATGGTACTTCTATCCTCAGCTCATGCGATTGCGAATGAACAATTGCCCCTTTCAACTCGCAGTTTACGAACGACCCGATGTTTTTCAGTTCGCTTTCTTCTATTGCTCTTTTGCTTATAAGCCCTGCACACTGAACGGGCTCGCCTATTGCGGAATTCTCTTCTATAATCAGCGTAGAAGCTCCTGCCTTTGCTGCATATTTCGCTGCCATACATCCCGCTGGACCGCCGCCTACCACGACGATATCGTATTCACGCATAAGCACAACAAATCACGCATCCTTTTATATTTGAATACTTTAATAATTGAAAAGAGATGAAATCTAAACAACCGAGAAAACAAAGGAAAGTAAGATACAATGCGCCTCTGCATGTAAGGCACAAGTTCATGAGTGCACCCCTTTCCAAAGACCTGCAAGGCAAATACGCGAAGAGAAATGTCCCTGTGAGAAAGGGTGATACGGTAACGGTAGTTCGGGGTGACGATAAAGGTAAAGAAGGAAAGGTAAGGACGGTAGACTTAAAGCGCGAACGGATAACAGTGGAAGGCGTTGTCGTTGCGAGGTCTGATTTATCCGAAGTGCCACGATCCATACATCCTTCTAATGTCGTGATAAAAAAGTTGGAACTAAAAGATAAGCTAAGAGAAAGCGCATTGTCGCGATGAAAAAACCACGAGATTAGCACAAGAAAGTGGGACTGAAAACGGGTTGTTATTATTGTTCTCTCGTGAAAATCTGTGTAATCTGGTGGTTACTCATTTTGTATTTTGCAATGTTATCTCCCCCTCACTTCCTCATACAGCTTCTTCGTTCTATTTATAGAAGGGTGCGCTTCACCAAACTTAGTCTTTAAATCCTCTATTGCTTCTTCTATGCCCGTTCTCCTCGTTCCGTCAATCAGGTTATCCGCACATGCAACTATCTTCTCTTCGCGCGTACCAGGCATAAAATCTACAGGTGGCAGCCCCATTTCCTTTGCCTCCTCCGCTGTTATTCCCGCGCCTATGTGCCTTTGAATTATCCTTACCACGGGCGCCTCCAGCCCCAATTCCTTTGCTATTTCTCCACCTACGAACCCGTGATTCAGACCATGAGAGCGAGCTCTGCCTATATCATGCAGCAACGCCCCCGTGAAAACCAGTTTTTCATTTACGCTATCACTATCACGACCATGACCACGAGAACGAGCTCGATTTTCACGGTAGTTATAATCAATAGCGAGTTCCAACGCGAGTTCTGCAACCGCTATACAATGCTCCACGACCGATTCATCACATCCAACTTCCCTCAGTAACGGTATGCAGTCGCCCCTTATCCTTTCTTTATCTCGCGCTTCCACTTCTCTATCTCTTCGATCTTCTCTTCTAACTCACTTATTAAATCCTGATTATCCACGTATTCGAAATTTGAGTTGCATTCGTCACACCTGAAGTCTTTCGCTGCCGCTTCTTCAAAAGAAATACGCTGACAGCCGCACTGGTAAAACACCCCTTTACGTTCATCTTCTAGCTGGCTCTTTAATCCCGTTAGCAGTCCATCCGCTTCGTCCCCCATTATCTTTTTTATATTGTCGTAATTGAAGCGCCACAGATATGTTATCCAGCCACTAGTATCATCACGTTCCGTCCTGTATTCGGCTATTCTGTTCTCATACAACGTGTATAAAACCTTTCTTACGGCAGTGAGCTTTGTATCGCTTAACCTTGCGATTTCCTCATCTGTTATTTCTCCCTCTGGGACGTTCTCCATTATCTTCATCCCTTCTTCCCCTATCATCTTCCTGAAATATTCCCGCACGATGAATTTACTTGTCTCGAACATCCGCGATGTTTCACCATTAAAGAATATAACTTTTGATTAAATTAACCTTTCGTAATTTCTCTCTTTAACCCAACTCGATGTGATTACAAACCACGAGATTTCACAAGATTAACACAAGACCAGAAATCAGAGAGAAGAAAATCGATTCCGGCTATTTGATCTAAATTGCTTTTTCTTGTGAAAATCTGTGTAATCTTGTGGTTACTTTTCGGAATCTCTACAAATACTTTTTCCTTATTTCCCCTGCTTTTTCTATCCCTATCTCCACCATTTCGGCTATCTGTGCTTCCTTTAGCCCGCCACTACCGCTCTTTTGCATCCCGGATAGCGTGCCATCGGCATTTGAAATCACCGTTACGCTGCTTGCAGCTGCATTTCCCTCATCGAAACTCGGGTCAACTAAGATATTCCCCTCGATTTCTACTGTCGTTACTGCAACAGGTGTATCCCGCATCGGCAGTGTGTTTTCACCTGTTAAGCCATATCGCTCATTAGGTATGCGGAGGTTCAGAAGAGAAGCAATGGCACCCAACGCAGCGGCATCCACCAGGTTACCGTTGTCATCCAACACGTGTATGTCTATAAAAACCATCCATACCTTCTCTCCTTTTTCTATACATAATTTATCCAGGTCTATTGTTTCCGACCCGCGAATGCCACGGTCTACCACTCTCGCGAGTTGTATGCTGTTCTCATTCGGCGGTCCGGACTCAAATTTGGGTGATGCCAAAGGAACAAGCTCCGTATTCGTTATTATCACTCCTTTATCCGGCGTATCGGGGAAAGGTGTGCCAAGTTCGACTTTTACGCCTACTAAAACTTCCGTATCTCCTATTTTCACACGTGCTGAACCTTCTGCGCGTTTTATTACGTCTCGCTCTACGCTTATATCTCGGTATTCGCGAAATCCTCTGCCGTCTTCTCGCTTCCCGTTTTTCACCAGGTCGCATACATAATCGGTCCTTACATCATTCACGATTTCAAGTCCCATTTCTATTCCTCCTCCCTTTTGTTTTTGCCTTCGTAATTTTGATTATATCGCGTGACTAATGCCGCTCGCTGCAGCTCGTATATCTGATGACATGCACCCCTCGCAAGCTTCATCCCTCGTCCAAATTCTTCTTGTGTCATGCGACCGTCCATTTGCAGCGCGGTTATCGTGTTTGTACGTGCGATCATCGCTATCGGCATATCGGCTTCTCCATTATTGTCTTCCGCAGCATTTAAATCCAGTACCACCTCTCCATTTATTTTACCTACGGCAATCGAAGAAACCAGATCCTTCATTGGTATCCCGGCATCCGCGAGAGCGATAGAAGCCGCGTTTATCCCCGCTGTTCTCGTCCCTGCATCTGACTGAAGTAGCTCTACATAGACCTCTATTCCCATCTTCGGATAAAGCTCTCTCATGATAACCGGGTTAAATGCTTCGCGACACACCTTCGATATCTCCACGCTCCTTCTATCAGGTCCGGGTCTTTTTCTATCATTAGTCGAAAAAGGCGCCATATTATACCTGAATTTGACCACCGCCATTTTCGCGTCTTGCGCGTGTCTCGGATGCATCTCCCTCGGCCCATATACCGCAGCTATCACCTTGTTATCACCTAATTCAAAGTAGCATGACCCATCTGCTCGTTTTAACACCCCAACCTCTATCTTTATAGGCCTGAGCTCGTCAAAACCTCTTCCATCCAATCTCTTCCCATCCTTTATAAGTTCTATTTCTTCTTTCATTCTTCTTTATCCTCTTAATTCTCTCTCTTTTTCTTTTCTAAAAGAATCTAAAAATTCCGCTACTCTATCTGTTAAACCCGAGGTATGAGATTCCCTCGCAATCTTTAATATCACCGTGGATGCGAGATCCATATCCTCCTCTTTACCCCTTATCCAAATACGACCATTCTTTGCAATGAATATAAAACAGTTGCATTTCTCCTTTAGCATCTTTATCATTGAACCACTCCTGCCTATGACCCGCGGCACTTTAGTATGCGGTATTTCTATCAATCGCCCCCCTCTTCTCAGCTCAAAATCTTCTTGTAATGCCAACTCTATCTTCATCAGCACGTTTACATCCATTACCTTTACCACCACCAAATCATCTACATCCAGATATTCACTCATGTTGCCAAACTCTATTTTCTCCCTCGCTATTCCCGAAAGTGCGGACACGTGTAATCGCGCTTCATAGGGAGAGGCGAGATTGACAATCCAAAACGGAAATGAAATCGCGGTTATTTTACCTATTACCACATCTCCATTTGATGGCATATATTTCCCTGAAAGCGATACTACTTTTATCTCCCCCCGCTCACTCACGATGCCATATTGCGATGCGTAAACCTTGCCTTCCTCAACGTAAGTCCCTTCTCCTGCACGTTTCGTCTCTTCAGAGAGAAAATCCCCTGGAACCACAACTTGATACATATTTTTTATTTCACCAGCCTCGTTTGAACTTCACCTTTTGTGATAGCATTCAAAAAAGAGAAAAGGTCATCCCGCATTCCCGCAGGTACTTGCACCAGCGCGATGAACGAGCCATCGGCTTGCCATTCCTCATTCTTTACTCCATAATTCTTCTTTAGTTCGTAGATTTGCCCTGTGTATGCGGCGGGGATTTTTATTGCTACCTGTATCTCCTCGATTTTTATCGGGATTATCGGTCTTATTGCCTTCACGGTTGCACTCACCTGCTCGTCCACGGACTTAAACGGGTCAATGTGCACTTTTGCCTCTTTCATCGCGATCTCTATTCTTTGAGGTGGGTGAGGCGTGTTTGTCTTGGGGTTAATCGAAATTTGAGAAATTCTGTTTATCACCGCTTTCGTCTTCTCTTCCAGCTTTTTCTTCCTTTGCCCTGCTGTAAGCTGCACCTCACCTTCTTTTACTATCTTCTTCGCTATTTCACGCACATCAGAAGTAGAAAACACGCGCATCAAATCGGCTTCTGTTGCTTTTTCTCCTTTTGATGCGTTTTCAAATATCTCTTCTACCGCTAAAATATCTTCAATGTTCTCTTCAGCACCGCCTCTGAACAAGTCCGCCCTATCGGGATCTACAAGGACTTCAAAATTCTTCTTACCCGATTTATACCGTGCTATCACTGCCTTGTCTAGACTGACCATTTTATACCTATTCCCTACTTCTCCTTCCCTTCTTCTTCCTCTTTGCTTGTTCCTGTTCCCTCAACAGCCTTTTTGTTCCTTTTCTTCACTTTATTTATGTACGGCTCTAACTCGTCGGCACTCAAAGTCCGGAACTTCTTCTTCTCTAATTCCACAAGACCCGCATCAATGGTTGTTATGTCTATCTTGCCCTCTGTCACAATATACAGGGCCTCCAAACCGAGCGAGATGGCGTCCTTGAGCAGGATGTCCTCATTATATTTCTCCTCAAACATCTCGGTTACGACGCTCCTCCCGGAACCTATCGCAGTTGCTTTATATTCAAGCAATGCGCCACTTGGGTCGGTCTCAAGCAAATAACAATCTCCATTATACACGCCCCCAATCAACAGTGCGGTACCGAAAGGGCGAAGCCCACCAATTTGTGTATACGCTTGCTTAAAATCGCATATCTTCTTCGCTAAGGTTCGCACGTCTATCGCCTCCCCATAAGCAATTTGGTTTATTTGCGCTTCTACTCTGCCTCTATCTACCAATACCCTCGCATCTGCGACCAATCCGGAAGTTGCTGCCCCTATATGCTCATCTATTTTAAATATTTTCTCTACGGAGCCTCCTTCTAACAGACGAGAAGTCAACCTCTTGTCCACCAGCAGCACAACACCATCCTGCGCCTTTATTCCAATGGCTGTAGTCCCTCTCTTCACCGCTTCTCTCGCATATTCCACCTGAAATAACCTTCCATCAGGGCTGAATACTGTTATCGCCCTGTCATAACCCATTTGTGGCATCATTTGCATTTCTATCACCTTTTTTTTTCTACATTTATACTTTATATCTCTTTGGTAAAGTTAACTTTCTTTTTCGAAGAAAGATTTATGGACTCGACGGGATTTGAACCCGTGGCATCCTCCTCGCGAAGGAGGCACTCTTCCACTGAGCTACGAGCCCCGCCCGTTATTCCCAAGATACTTACTTACTAAATAACAATAAGTTAAGAGAATAATAATAAATAGATTAATACGTTTCGAGTTTAAGTGAGATGAGGTTAACGACATGGAGATGATTTCTTCACCACTCATTATCGGAGCATCTCTGGTAGGAATAGGATTTCTAACAGGGCTGAGCGGTGCGTTGATACCTGGACCGCTGTTTGCATTTGTAATATCCGACACGTTGAAGAAAGGAGCGTTATCAGGTCCCCTCGCTATAATTGGACATATCTCCTTTGAATTCCCGTTAATAGTAGCGGTTGTAGTTTTAGGACTCGAATTGATGAGAAGCTATTTCAGTCACTTTGAAGCCATGGTATATGTAATAGGAAGCCTTGCGCTTATTTTAATCGCTTCACTCATTATCAAAGAAGCAAGGGCAAAGGGGTCACTGCAGATAGAGGAGGAAACAAGGACTGAAATACGAGCGGCGAAATATAACAATTCGATTCTTGGTGGTTTTATACTTACTGCTTTTAATCCCGCTTTTATACCATGGTGGATAGGGATAGGTTTTCCGGTGTTATTCAGCGGCTTCCAACAACTGGCTTTAACAGGTATAATTTTGGTGACGCTGGGACACTTCCTCTCCGATTTCGCATGGTATTCTTTCGTCTCTTTCTCTTTTGCGAAAGGCAAGAATTTCTTCGTTGGTAAGCGATACGAATGGACGATGCTCGTAATAGCTGTCTTTTTGATTGCTCTGGGTGTTTTGTTCTTTGTTAAAGGTGTAGGGATAGGCGTAGGTGCAACAGGATAGTATTAAAATGAAGTGGCTAAATAAAATCTTTGGCAAGGAGGAAATACCGACCACCGTCACCTTCAATGGAATAGATGCGTGGTTGGAGATGGCAACGAAAATGCTATTTCGTGGTCTGAGCACAAGTGCTGAACCGTTATATGAAGAGATAAAGGACATACGTGAGCGACTCGGGCACCGCATTTCCGAGCTTCAGGATGCCGAACCGGCGGGGGATATGCCGGTACAGGTAGAAAAAATAGGATTGTCAGGGCGTGATAAATTGGTAAAACAGCTCCGTTCGCTGACCGAAAAAATGCAGATTCCGAGCCAAACCGATTATAAAACCGTTTTATCCTTTTATGACACCACTGCATCCAGCATAGCGTTTGTCTTTGGCAAATCATCGAAGACCATCTACCATGTTCGGTCACTTTTCCCGGATGAGGTTAAGGAAACCGTTGCAGAACTAAATCAGTTGAGAACGGCACTTGACCAGCTTATCGCACCCATACGCGGTAAAGAAAGCCAGATTATGCATTTGGAACGGGTGCCCAGGATAGTAGAGGACATAAAAGAGTTAAAAGCGAAGATAGAAAAGGAAAAAGAGAACGTTAGTGCGCGAGAGAAAGAGTGTTCTGCACTCGAGCGGGGAATAGAAAAAGAAGGGAAAAGATTGAGCGCGATTGAAGACCAGGAAGAATGGATGCGGTTCAAAGCACTCGAAACAGAGTTGTTTTCATTGGAGCAGGGGTTGAGCACACTCGAATCGGATATTAGCAAATTGTTCTCCCCGATTAACAAGGAACTCAACCTGTTGAAGAAGCAGGATGAGACTGGACGGCATACGCTTACTCCCGATGAGCGAAAAGCGGTATCTTCAATCCTGTCTTCCCCAATTCGAGCGCTCGATGAGGACATCTACGGTTTTCTGACTTCTGTAAAGGACGTTATTGAAGAGGATAGGTCTATCCTGAAGGAGCGAAAGCGAGACAAGACACTGAAATGGATAGACCGCCTGTTAAATAGCGAGTTAGCGACTATAAAAGAAAAACGTGAAGGATTACAATCGCGAATTGTGCACATTAAAGGCGAACTTGCGGAGATGACAATACAGAAAGAGCGAAAAAAGGTCGAGCAATCAATTGCATCTGCCAGGGGACAACTCACGCGATTACGAGAAGGAGTAGAGCGCTCAAAAAGACACGTAGTTTCGCTGGAAGAGGAACTCGAAGCAAAAGCAAGGCGTTTACCCGGTGCGTTGGAAGCGATTGCGGGTAAGCCGGTAGAGGTAAATCTAGACGTCTAAAACGACCCTCGCATGCCAAATCTCGTTCCTCTTTATCTCCATCATGTTATAGGTAACGGCTTTTATTATTATGCCTGAGTCGTGTTTGTACGGGTCGAATCTGCCGCCTCTGCACGTACCTACTATGCGGAAATCCGTGGAATTCACGTCTATATCAAACTTTTTCATGACCAGCGATTCGGCTTCGAACATAAAAATCATTTCGTCCAGCCAATCGAACATCAAGCTGTAGAGGTCTTCGGATTTTATCTCTATTTCTCGCTCCCACTCTTCCTCTTCTTCTATCTCGTCCACATCGGTCATGAAGCTGTAAGTTGCGATAGCGGCATTAGCAAATAATTCTTCCAGCGTGTTGCCATACGCTTCGAATCCCACGTCCGAGGGATGCTCGATATAGACATATTTTATCTTTTCTTTTCTTTCCATCTTC
>JAUXHM010000158.1 GCA_030621535.1 Candidatus Methanophagales archaeon
GGGTTAAGGGTCGGAGCATACACAACGCCAAGGGGCGAGTTTTCAATTGTGCTGCTGGCTGTGGTAATCGGAACGGGAACGGGCATTTCTGAGCTGTTAATATCGCTTGTCGTTGCTTACGTAATCATTCTTTCAATCATGGGCTCGGGCTTCGCCAAACACGGCGATAGGATTGGCAAAGCAATCATGGTTGGCATTAATAAATTATTGCCTCCGGCTCGTTGATATCTATCGGTGACTTGAAATTTGTGATCTCGTGGGGTACTGCCGAATTTTCTAGTGAAATTGCTAAAGCCTTAAATTTCACCGCAGAACACACGGAGAACGCAAAGGGACCATAAAACCTAAACAATGATTGAAACCGTCTCAAAACTCTGCGTACTCTGCGATCTCCGCGGTGATGAATCACTTGATTTTTAGACTGTGCTACCTTCAGCATCCGCTACAATCTTACCTCTTTTCTCATCTCTTTTAATTTCTGCTTCAATATCTTCACCTCTGCTTTTAACCCCGTTAATTGAACGCCTTCCTCCAATACCGCGGGCATCTGCGGATGTTTTACTTCCAGCGCACCATACCGGCAGACCCGGTCACAAACACCACAGCAAGTGCACCTATTGTAATCAATGAACGATTTCTTCTCTACTATTTCAATCGCATTATCGGGACATATCTCCACGCATACGTCGCATCCCTTGCATAACTGCGGGTTAACAACAGGAATCCACATACTAATTACTTATTTGTAGTGAGTTATATTAACTAAATCTCCCAACTTTCTGCTCTTAATTTATCAAAATGAATAACCGACAATCCATTTGATATTATAATAAAAGAAGAGCAGAGCTCCTTGATAAAGGGAGAAAATGGTTCGATGGCAGAGTTGCTAACTGGGCAAAAAATCCTGAAATCCCTGAGCTCAACTTTCCTTCACTTAAAGTGAAATATCCAGAAGGAAAGACGTTTAAATTCGGTAATACCTCGCTTCGATTCAGTAAACCGCTGTTTCATGGGATAGAGTTCTCCAGAGTTGGTTGGGTATTTTATACAATTGTCGAACACGAAACCGAAAAATTCATCCATTCTTCTGACCTCGACGGTCCTATAATCGAGGATTATGCGCAGCAAATAATCCATGAGAACCCTCAGGTGCTTATCCTGGACGGTCCTATGACTTATATGTTTGGCCATTTGCTGAACAGGATTAATTTAAACCGGGCGGTGGGAAATGCCACGGAGATAGTGCGTGAAATTGATGCGGAATTGATTATTTACGACCATCACTTGCCAAGGGAGAGGAAATTTCGCGAAAGGACTGAAAAGGTGTGGAATACAGCAAAGGAAGAGAATAAGAAAGTCATGACTGTCGCGGAACCGGTTGTGCTTTCAATAAGCTCTTAGCTAACCTGCCACAGTTCTATTAGAATGTCTAACTCCCCCTTTATGTGCTCTAAATTAGTATTTACCTGACTGATAGTTTCATCATCTATTTCACCGGTATCTAAAACCTGATAGATATCCCGATATTTCTTAAATATTTTTTCACATCCTTTTCCAAATTGTACATACCTTTCTGCACCTCCACCACCAACTTCCTCAAGATAAGCAGCACTTTTCTCATTTGCATAGCCAAGCCAGCCAAAAGTTAGAATTTGTGGAATCACATAACCATTATTTGTATTCTTGATAGATGTTTCATTCTCGTTTTCCCAGCTATTCCACGCTTCAGTTATATTATCTCTGTACGCACGCAAGCCATCCTCTCCCAAAATCACTTCCATACCACTCAAAAGGTCCAAAGAATATGCAGATGAATTACCGTTAATACGCTGTTTATTTCTCTCATGAGCGAGTTCAAGCCTCTCCTCTAAGCTTATAGGTTCACCGACCTTTTGATATGTCCAGACCAACCCCTTTTTATACAGGGTTCTGTTGACTGCATTTTTGAAATCTGAAATTGAAACTGAAACATAGGATGCATTTTCTACTTCAGGAAAAAGGGTCGATACTGGGTCATTATAGTAAACTAACTCCTCATCTTCATCAAAGCCTACTATAACTATCATATGAACGCCTGCTTCCTCACCCGTAATATTAAGCACTTCTTTGTAATAGGGTAAGGAGTGAGGGTCAACGTTGGTAATGACTGGCATATCTTGGGCGATATATTCCTTAACCACATCCCAATATGAATTCCATTCTGTCTCATTCAAGGAAGTATAGGGTTCTCCCACGTCAGGAACCCAGAAAGTAACTTTAAATCCATAGAGGTCGCTCAGAAAATTGTAATCTTCAGTGCTGCTAACTTCGGTTGGAAGGTAATAATCAGTCAAATAGCCAAATGACGAGCTCCAACCCATATAGTAAATTTGCTCAGGAATGGTGATATTTATTCCAAAATACTCAAAAACCATCTGAGAAGAGTACATTCCACACCCTACTGGTACTGAGGGATCGTGCCCGACAAATGGCACTCCCTCGATGATGTATTTATCTAAATCGCTTTGATCATGCACAGAGGTGGTTGAAGTTTGGTATAAAAATATCGCTATACCAGACATCACAACGAGAGCAACCACCACAACTGCCAAAATCAATCTTTTCACTTCTCTATCACCATCTCCTCCACCGCAATACCAAAATGCCTTGCCGTCTCCGTAACATGAACCAGAACCTCATCACCCGCTTTTAAATCAACCACGGAAATCGGCTTCTTTTTATCCTTACCCACCAACTTTATCGTTTCTGCATTCTGAAGTATAATACTGCACTTCCTCTTCTCACCGCCACCTGTTTCCACTTCCAGTTCCGCTTCCAC
>JAUXHM010000013.1 GCA_030621535.1 Candidatus Methanophagales archaeon
TCTGACGGTGATAAGATTTTAGATGTCGGCTGCGGTGCAGGAGTCTTATCAATTCCGCTTTCGAGACGATTTGACGTGACGAGTCTGGACTTCTCATCAAAAATGGTTTTGCAGTTGAAGACACGAAAGGAAGACATGAAGAGCGAGTTGGAGATAATCAATGCCGATGCGCACCGGCTTACGTTTAAGGACAACAGTTTTGATGTCGTGGTTTGCCGATTCTCTGTCTGGCCTTTACATGACCCACAGCAGGCAATCGCGGAAATGGCACGGGTAACGAGGCGTAAAATAATTATTATGGAAGGCGATTGGCATAATACGAAGATAACGCTGTGGCATAAGTTGTTTGGCAGACCGGTCTACAAGGTTCACTTCCTTTTGTACCGGCTCAGTACCGGAAGGGACCCGAACAAGTAATTTAAAGAGATGAAGAAATATCATAACAGCAGCACCACCTTTGAACTCATAAAAGGATGGTTTGAGAGTTGCGGTATTGAAATAAGCGAGGTGGATTACGCGTTTAAAGAGCGAGTATCAACGAAAAAATCGAAGTTGTTACGCGCTATCACGGGATTTGAGGAAGATATGTTCATTTTGATGGGTGCGGTAATGAAGAACAAGAAAAAATAAATTATAGTCACAGATTAACACAGATGATGAAAATCAACACGGTTAAACTAAAATAAATCTGCGTAAATCAGTGTAAATCTGTGTCTTAAATAGAACTTAGGGGGTTATACGTTATATACAATGAAGAAAAAGCATGAGGTACGAGATTTTTTTTGTTGGTACGTACCTCATCAATGCGTATCCCGACCCATGGGATTTTGTCGTTGATAAGTATGATATAATCCTAAAATCAACCTGGCGTTCACAAAAGCGGCTTTAGAACGTTGCGGCTGTGAGATACTACGCACAGATACTTCGATAAAGACGAAGATAGATGGCTTTATAAGCAAATTCTGTGGTGGGCAGTACGGAGGGCATGATTATTTCATGGTGTGTGCGGAGAAGAGGTAAAAAAAGATGAGAAAAGGGAGCATGGAAGAGAGCAGCCCCTGGATGAATGGAAACATCGAGAATTTTAATAACTGGTTCGGAGCGAAGTTCTGGGATAAAGAAACCTTCACAAGTCGGGAAAATATACGTGCCAGATCATTGCATTTTGTTGATCAGCATAACGATCTCAGTGCTTGGAAGAAGAAAGATAAAGAATTAAAACAGATTGCACCCGTTAGATTACTAAAAAATGCTATGGGAATCAATTTGGATAAATTACCATTGACTGATGGGAAGATACACTTCATCAGAAAAGTCGATAATAAAGCGGGGATCAATGTCCTGAACGAGGTATTTGAAGTGGGCAAGGCGTTCATCAGTGAATACGTCTGGGCTACTATCTGCCTGGGAAAGCGGAAAATGGGGGTTTATTATCGAGCACAAGATTGGAATGCTCCAGCATTAATAAAAGAATTTGAGTACGATGTAATGACCCTAACTTGACAAATAAGAGTAACCTATGTATTGAGCCCTTCCAGATAAGGAAATGGACTTAGTCGAGATAAGCATTGCTGCGGCAATATTCACCCTGAAACTAACCCTTTTTATCTACATTGTTTTGTTCGTGGCGAATATAGCATGTAAAAGGGAAAAGATATTGCGATTGTGCATCATATTCAATCCTTTGGTGCGATGGGGGAAGTTACCAGAATGTTGTGCATTCTATTTCTTGCCGTTTGGTGTGCCATAGGACTAATAGAAACGATGATGGGGGTCATCTATGGAAGAACAAGGCTTTCAAAATCTCTACAGGAGAGATACCCCAAGGGGAATTATAGATTTGGTGTTCCCACCCCCAAAAATTTGGAGGATTTTAAACAAGAGCTGAAAGAAGCATCTAAGGACAGCTTTGGGACATTGATGAAGATACTGAAAATTCTTGCTCCTGTGATATTTATACTTTATGTCATAATAAACTGCGAGGCGGTAATGAGTCATGTAAACGAGAGTTTACGTCCAATAGCGAGGATATTCCCCGTAGAAGCAGAGGCATTGCCAATTACAATAACATCGGCATTTAACCTCATCGTTGCGCTCAGTTTGGCACAGCAATTAATTATGGGCGGGCTGCCACTGATTGATGCGTTCATGGCGATTATCGTTGGCATGTTTCTGTTTAATTTTTTCGATTTGTTTCATTCGCTTATCCCTTATAATGTCGCTTTTTTTTGGCAGGAAATTGGGCTTACGGCTTGCATGGGCATTATTTTTAGCGATTGGTGCGAGTGAACTGGCGGTTATTCTGATACTGTGGAGCATAAAGGTTTTTATGATGTGAGAACAAAATAGAAAATCAATTATTGACACGGATTAACGCAGATTAACACAGACAAAGGATAAAAATCAAGAATGTTAACGTTAAATGAGTCCGTGCAAATCCGTGTAAATCTGTGTCTTAAATAGAATGGAATTATATTTTATATGCAATAAAAAAGGCGAGGGGTGAAAATGGCGATGAAAGACCGAGATGACGAGGGAAAAGATAAATCAGTGACATTGAAGGTAGCAGAAGCGTATCACCGAGATGCGGGCAGAGGAATAGCAAGAATAGACGCGGAAACAATGCGTAAACTTGGTGTTGTAAGTGGAGATGTGATAGAAATAGAAGGCAAGAGTATTGCTACTGCTATTGTATGGCCCGGGTATTCCCCTGACAGCAATAAATCAATCATACGCATAGATGGGAATATAAGGGGCAATACAGGTGTCGCCATGGATGACCGCGTGCGAGTGAAAAAGACGACGGTGAAGGATGCAAAAAGAATTACACTTGAGCCCACACAGCCCGTGCGAATCGCGGGTGGTGAGAGATACCTGGCGAGGATACTGAAAGGACGGCCAATTACAAAGGGGCAGATTATACGGGTCGAAATGCTTGGCAATCCCATTACTTTTGTCGTTACCAATACCGTTCCTTTAGGCACGGTAATACCGCAAATGGACACTGAGATTATGCTTCGTAAACCGAGAGAAGGAGCAGTAGTCGTTCCTCACGTGACTTACGAGGACGTTGGCGGTCTAAAGCGGGAGATAGGCATGATAAGGGAGATGATAGAACTGCCACTGAGACATCCTGAGCTATTCGAACGATTAGGGATAGAGCCGCCGAAGGGCGTTCTCCTGCACGGACCCCCGGGAACGGGAAAGACATTAATAGCAAAAGCAGTGGCAAGTGAAACCGACGCCAATTTCTTTTCTATTTCGGGTCCTGAGATAATGAGTAAGTTTTACGGAGAAAGTGAGAAACACCTGCGAGACATATTTGAGGAAGCGGGTAAAAATGCACCTTCTATTATTTTTATTGACGAATTGGATTCCATTGCGCCGAAGCGGGGGGAGACGACGGGGGAAGTGGAAAGGCGAGTAGTAGCCCAGCTTCTTTCTTTGATGGACGGGCTGGAATCAAGAGGGCAAGTAGTGGTGGTCGGCGCAACAAACAGGGTAAATGCGCTGGACGAGGCGTTAAGAAGAGGCGGTCGGTTTGACCGTGAGATAGAAATAGGCATTCCGAACAGGAATGGTCGTGAAGAGGTATTGCAAGTGCATACGAGGGGAATGCCACTGGCAGAGGACGTAAGTCTAAAGGATCTCGCGGACATCACACATGGATTTGTCGGTGCTGACCTCGCTTCGTTATGTAAAGAAGCTGCGATGTACGCAATACGGAAAATACTGCCTGAGATAGACATAGAGAAGGAGATACCACCGGAAGTGATGGAAAAACTGAAGGTAACAAAAGAAGATTTCAGTGGAGCATTAAAGAACACAGAGCCTTCTGCGCTCAGGGAAGTATTTGTAGAAGTGCCGAATGTGAAGTGGGACGACATAGGCGGTTTAGAGCATGCAAAACAGGAATTAAAGGAGGTTGTGGAATGGCCGCTTAAATATCCCGGTGTTTTCTCTCGCTTAAATACCAAACCACCGAAAGGTATTCTCCTGTTTGGACCGCCGGGAACGGGAAAGACGATGCTGGTAAAAGCAGTGGCGAACGTGACCGAGGCGAATTTCATCTCGATAAAAGGGCCAGAACTGCTCTCGAAATGGGTGGGCGAGAGCGAGAAGGCGGTTCGTGAGATTTTCAGGAAGGCGAAGCAAGCCGCACCTTGCATTATTTTTCTTGATGAATTAGATTCTATTGCACCTGTGAGAGGCGCCGGGTTCGACTCGCACGTGACAGAGCGAGTGGTTTCGCAGTTGTTGACTGCGATGGATGGCTTGGAAGAGCTAAAAGAGGTAATTATCATAGCGGCGACAAACCGACCTGATATGGTAGACCCCGCACTGCTGCGACCCGGCAGGCTTGACCGATTGATATACATACAACCGCCGGATGAAGAGGAGAGGAAGAAAATTTTCGAGGTTCATCTCAGAGGGAAGCCGATAGGGGAGGACGTGGATGTAGAGGAACTTGCGAAACGAACGGATGGATATGTCGGTGCAGACATAGAAGCAATCGTGAAAGAAGCGGTGATGAGTGCTTTACGTGAGTTCATCACCTCAGGAATAAGTGAAGAGCACGTGAAAGAGGCAATAAAGAACATAGTGGTAAAGAAAGAGCATTTTGAAACGGCGATTAAGAGCGTAAGGCCAACTGTAACGCCAGAAGCGAAGGAGGAGTTCGAAGGAAAAGCGGAGGATTTCGTGAAATATGCTTACGCATAAAACTCTCTTTCACAAAGAAAGTTTTATCAAAAGAAATATACACTTTCTTTAGAAAGAAAGTGTTTTCTAAAACATATTTAAGAATGAATGACAATATGAAATATGTGCAGTTTAGCTAAAAATGAAAAAACATCAAAAGAGGATAGCGGCACCCCGTAGCCGGCGAATAGAGAGAAAAACAGCCTACTGGACAGTAAAACCCCGACCGGGACCACATCCCGGGGATAGAAGCGTGCCCTTGCTTTTGCTCGTAAGGGACGTGCTGAAGTTAGCGGATAACAGTAGAGAAGCGAAAAGGGTATTGAATGAGGGCAATATCATAGTTAATGGAAGAGTGAGAAAAGACCATAAGTTCCCCGTGGGTGTTTTCGACGTGCTTTCCATTCCCGTCCTGAAAACCAATTATATCGCTCTTTTGGACGAGAAGGGGAAGTTGTCGCTGGTGAAGATGACGAAGAAAGAAGCATCCAGGAAGCTATGCCGCGTGAACGATAAGCGAATGCTAAAAGAAGGAACGATACAATTGAACCTGCACGATGGTGGAAACATTCTTCCGGGAGAAAAGCTCGGTGAACAGATAAAAACGCATGATTCGCTCTTGATTTCCCTTTCTGATAACAAAATACTGCAGCACTTTGCATATAAAGAGGGGAGTAAAGTAATGGTGGTAGGCGGGAAGCATTCTGCGCAGACAGGTGAAATAGAGGAGATAAGAACCGTGCGAAGTCCGGAATCAAACGTAGTAAAGATAAAACCAGCCGCCAATGGCGATGCCGATGCAGGAAGTTTTGAGACCATAGATGATTATGTGTTCGTGGTGGGGGAGAAGAAGATAGAGGTGCCAGTGGTTAGATAAAATACTAAATCTCAAATCCGAAATAAATACTAAACAATATCTAATACCAAAAATCAAATGACCGAAACAATGGCAGCAAATCCGAATCCGATGCGGAATATAGAAGTGGAGAAAGTAGTGATAAACATGGGTGTAGGAGAAAGCGGAGAGAAGTTAGCAAAGGCAGAGAAGCTTTTAGAACATATTACCAGCCAAAAACCGATTGAACTGCATGCAAAGAAATCGCTACAGCCACTCAATATAAAAAAGGGCGAAGCCATTGCTTGTAAAGTCACACTGAGGAAGGACCGTGCAAAGGAGTTCCTCAAACGCTGCTTTAAAATACAGGATAAACTTTTTGCGAGTCAATTCGATACCTACGGTAATTTCTCCTTTGGCATTGCCGAACATACGGATTTTGGCATTCGATACGACCCCAAGGTGGGAATATATGGTATGGACGTTTCGGTATCTTTAAAAAGGCCGGGGTATCGAATAAAAGAGAGAAAAATACAAAAAAGGAAGGTGCCAAGCAAGCAACGAATAAGCAAAGAGGAAGGCATGGCATTTCTCGAAAAGGAATACGGCGTGGGAGTGGTGGAGGAGTGAAAAAACACGAGATTCCACAACACTTTTTCTTTTTAGAAAACACTTTCTTTCTAAAGAAAGAACCTGTGCTAAGAAAGGATTTTTCTTTAGTAAAGTTTTCTTTTTTAAAGAAAAGTTTGTGCTAAAAGAAAAACAAATACGAAATAATGCACATCGGGATTATCACTTGTGAGATTTTAAGAAGAGAAATAAAAGAGGCAGTCGAAAAGACAGGCGTGGATAACATATTCTTTGTGCTGCCCGAGACCGCCAATCCCGCGATAGACGTACTAAATAGAAGAGTAAATGACAGATTTTCGCGTGTGCTGACTGAGGATGGTCGGAAACCAGAAATAAAAGAGAAAACGATAGAAAAGATAGAAAAGGAAATCCGTGAAGGCGGTATCAGGAATTCCGTGATTATCGAAGTGATGGAGTTGCGAATGCATGATTGCCCTGATAAACTACTGGCAGAGATTGTAGAGGGGATAAAAAAAATGAGCGCCTTCGTGGATTGCGTTTTACTGGGCTACGGATTGTGTGGAAGCACAGCAAGCAAGATAGAGCGAGTAATTAGAAAAGCAAAGGTTCCCGTGGCAATACCGAGGGGCAGAAAAGAGGAAATACTGAACAATTGCATAGAGATTGCACTTGGTAGAGAAAGGGTTCAGGAATTGCTACGTGAGGAACCAGGAACGTTTTTCATGACACCTGCGGGAGCATCAATCATAAAGGAGCCACAGGTAATTTTGGAATCCTCCATAAATATCATGGCAGGGCGGATGGACAGAAGTGCTGCTGTGGACACACGGCGAATAATAAAACTCATGAAGAACCACTACCAAAGGGTGGTGAAGATATGTTATTCCGAAGCAGATGGGAAAGACAAGGAATACTCAAAAACGGTTGAAAACTTCGCCAAGGCATTCGGGCTTGAGATACAAATCGAGCACGGGTCGTCGAAAATCATGCTTGAGGCGTTGGAAAAGACGAAATTTATAGTTTCATCAAAATAGGTGGGTATTTTATAAAGCGAATCCATAGAAACTATTGAGTAGCAGAAATGAACGAGGGACAGATTCAAGAGGAAGTGCAGTACTTCAATCGCAAGTTATCCGAAGTCATCGAGCAGAAGATGCAGGGATGCACAAACAAAATTTTATACCATGTGTTGAACTATATACGGGATACGGGAGGGAAGCGACTTCGTCCTATCGTCTGTCTCCTATCCGCAGAGGCGGTTGGCGGCTCAAGGGACAAGGCGTTATACACCGCCATGGCTATCGAACTCATCCACAATGCGTCTCTGGTTCACGATGACATTATAGATGAGAATTCCATACGCAGGAAAAACCCTTCCAATCCCGCGAGGTATGGCGAAAAAAGAGCGATAGTCATCGGGGATTTTTTGTTTGCTTTTTCCTGTGAGATGCTTGCCCGATGCGGAGTTCCCGAAGTCATGGGTTTAGTTTCGAGTACTATTTCCGACATCGCTATGGGACAGTATCTGGAGTTCACGTTACGATTAAGCGACATAAAAGAAGTAACCGAACAGACGTATTTAGAGATAGCAGCGCTGAAAACGGCGTCTATATTTACGGTATGTGCAGCCTCAGGTGCGCTACTGGGCGGTGGAAGCGAAACAGAAATTGAGAATCTGCGTGGGTATGGCGAAAACTTGGGCATTGCATTCCAGATACAGGATGATGTGTTAGACGTCTGCGGTGACCCAGCGAAAACGGGAAAGCCCGTGGGGTTGGACATTAAAAACGGTGAGCGAACCATTCTCATCATTCATGCGTTAAATCATTCAAAACCTTCCGAGAAGGCGTATTTAGCAGAGCTTCTGTCAAAGAAAAGAGACATCCGCAATTCCGACATTGACAGAGTAAGGGGGATTTTCGTAAATTCCGGCTCGATTGACTATGCAATCCAGTTATCTAACGATTTCGTGATGCGTGCAAAAACGTGCATTGCGGGACTTGAAGACTCGGAAGCAAAAGAGAAACTGCTGCTCATTGCTGATTTTGCTGCGAATAGGGTATAGGGGATGGGGGGGAATAGCCAATAGCCAATAGGGCATAGTCAAATTTTCTAGTGAAATTACACTATCCTTAAATTTCACCGCAGAGCACACGGAGAACGCAGAGACGACATTGAAGGTATGAGTTGTGAGTTGTCAGGTGTGAGTAAGCCAAACTTCTCAAACCTGAAACCTAAAACCTCACACCTATACCGCCTCTCTGCGTACTCTGCGCTCTCCGCGGTGATAAATCACCGACTTGATTTTTAGATAGTGCCGGGTATAGGGGGGTATATTATATTTAAGACACGGATTTACACGGATTTTTTCTTTCTTTTGTTTGGCTGGCTGGGTGGGCTATTTTTATAAATTTATAAACTCCTCCACACTAAGCCCTGCCTCTTTTATGATTGCTTTCAATGTCCCCTTTGGAATATCAACCCCCTGATGGTTTGGAATTGTAGTTCTTCTTTTTGTGGTTGGATTATACCAAATCTCATGACTTCCTTTTGCTTGCCTGTCAAATACAAAACCTGCTTTCCTTAGCTTTTTAATAACATCGCTCGCAGTATAAGATGGCAATTTCGTCATACTGTTACGGCTATCGGTACTTTAACATCGTGAACATGCTTTTTTTGCTCTAATTCAAAAGGCAAGGGATCGCCATGCTCGATATAAGACTCAATAAGTTTTCTCGCAACGTCTTGTGCAATCTCCATCGTCTCTGCTATCGTTCTTCCCTGCGCGATAAGCCCTTGAAGGTCATCGCTCTTCGCGAGATAGCTCCCTTCCTTTAATTCTTCTATTTTTATCGATATTAGGTATTCTGACATTTTTATCAACCTATTTTATCCTTCATTTTATTATATAAAACTTGTTAATCTTGTCAGCTTCACGCCAGCATAAATTTCTCTCATCTATTTTGTCCAGGATTGCTAAAGTCACATCCTCGCCACCCCCGAATAAAATTTGGATGCCTCCACATCTTCGTGTGCCCTTTGCCTACGGTTTTCAGTCTATTGTTGCCGGCGTTCAATACCTGCCAAAAGGATTCCTGCGGCAATCAAAAGTCTCGGGTCAACTGAGGGTCTCTCGTCTATTATTGTCATGGTGTACTTGAGTACGAACGGGTTAAAATGTTGTTTAATTTTAGCAACTTCTCTATTGTTTGCTAAGACAACGTATGTTTGTGGGATTAAGGAGATAACTCTACTTAAAAGAGCTGCGATTAGACTGGTTTCTGTCAACGTTCCTATTTCTTTGCCTTCTTTAGAGAGAATAACCCATTCATCCTTGAAAATAGATTTCAGCCCTTTTCGCCTTAAAGCACCCACAGCATCGCCTGTAGTCACATCTTGTACATTATATGTTGCGCCAATATCAAGAATTTGGGGTGTTTTTATGGTCAAAAGCTCTTGAGTCTGACTTTCGTCCGAATATATTCGAAAATCTTCCTTGAGTTTAAAGGCTTTCTGTTTTGAATAGAAAAGAACAGTTCCAGTCTCATCATAGACGTGAAAAGCCCCTCCAAATAACTTGAGTACCTTCCTGCGGAACAGGTACTGCCTGTGCCGAAACGCGGGATTAATCGCTTTTATCTCAGCCACTTTTTGCCACCACCTTTCATATTGAATTCCTTCATATTATTTATACGTATATCATCTATAGGCACTGCCGAATTTTTTAGTGAAATTGCTAAATCCTTAAATTTCACCGCAGAGCACACGGAGAACGCAGAGGCACCAGAAAGCCTAAACAATGATTGGAACAGTCTTAAAACTCTGCGTGCTCTGCGCTCTCCGCGGTGATAAATCACTATATTTTTAGATAGTGCCCTTTTCGGTGTTACCCCCCACCGCGTAAATATTCCGCTATCGCCGTTTTAATAAAGCGAAAAATCCTAAAATTCCCCTTCGCTGCAGGCCACTCCATGTACCTCTTCTCGTTAATAACGGAACTAAGCATCGTATCGAGCTTTGGTTTCAGTTGCATCAATCTTTTCTGCCGCATGGAAAAATCGGGCATTTCGTTTATTTTGTCTATCGCAGCAGTAAGCTCAATTGCAAGCTTTATTCGCTCTTCCGTTGACTTAAATGAAGCCTGGTCAATCAAACCGTATTCCGCCTTCAACTCGTTCAGCTTGAGCCCTGCTTGATACGTGCAGTTCACGATTTCGTCCCGGGTCATCCATCTGGTCTCGTAATTCAGCGCGTATTTCCAGCTCGGCGATAGCATTGCTTTGCGGTATTCCTCAAGTGTTTTGAACAAGATTTTATAGCCGAACTTTTCAGGATGCTCATACGCAATGCAGCCGGGGTCAATAAAAGGCGAATATGCGAGAATATAAGGAACCACGCGTTTGCCGAATTTGTCCATTTGCGACCCGCACCAATCTACCGTCGCCATAGCGGACTCGCATGTCTGAAGAGGAAGACCAATCATAAAGAACAGGTCGAATTTGTTGCAGCCCGAATCCAGAGCCCATTTTAGGTTCTCTTCTATCGCGGAATTTGTATACCGCTTACCTTCTGCCGCTCTTATTGACTCGTCATGGGTATCCGGGGATATTTCAAAGTTGAAGTTTTCAACCGAATCCGCCACGCACGCGAAATATTCCTCGGGATTGCGCACCGTATCGAATAACTCAAACACCAGATGATTATCAAATGTCTCCTTTTTCAGTTCTTGCAGAACGGTATACGCGTATTCTTCACCGGGTTGCAGGATGTCGCCAATGACGAATATTGGCGCTTTTGTGTATCGCGTGATTTTTATAATGTCCTTCACTATCAATTCCGGGTCGCGAAAAGCGGGTTTTTTACGGTTGCAGTACGTTGCAAGCGCATTCTGGGAACCACCACAGAATATGCAATTGTGGATGCAGCCACGGCAAGTTAGCACTGGCGTGATCGGGTAGTCCAGCCACTCATGCGAAGACCAGCCGTGGAACGGAATGAGACTTTTGAGGTCACGGTATTTCAACGCGGATTTGAAAATCGGCAGGTAGTTATTTGAGAATTTATTTATCTCTGCGGGAACATAGGTGAACGGATTCACACGCATCTCGCCGTTATTGCTATTATCTTTCCATACAAGGTTAGGAATACCGCTGAAGGAAGAGTCGTGCTCTCTCTGAACAATCGTTTTCATTAGCTGTAACAACGATTCTTCTGTGGAATCGCCTCGTATGATAAAATCTACGGTGGGGTACCGAATCAACTCTTCATAGAAATACGTGGCGGAGAATCCACCGAAAATGACGGGAATGTCGGGATGGTATCGCTTGCATATCTTCGCTACTTCAAGGCTGCCCTGCGTATGCGGCAACCAATGCAGGTCAATGCCAAAAGCATGTGGTTTAAGCCTCCGTATCAACTTTTCTGCATCAAAAGTATCACTATCGAGCATCCTCGCTGCTAAGTTGATTATTCTCACCGCTATCCCGTTTCGTCCCAGATGCTCGAGAATAGAAACGAATCCGATAGGGTACATCTCGAATATGGGCGTTGATGGAACGCCATCGGCAATTGGGCCGTACATTATGGGATACTTTCTGAAATCGTACACCGCAGGCGCATGGAGCAAGATCAAATGCGGGTTGTGGCTGAAGCGGGCAATACTCATTTTTAATCAATAACAACTTCTATTCTATAATAGCTTACTTATATTGTTTAAATTTAATAAGTCGAAGATGTCAGGAAAACAGTAACCATGGCCGTAACCGTATCTGCATCTGTTAGTTCACCTTTTAGATGCATCTAATACGGTTATGCCAACAAGTTCTTCGCCTTTATATCTAAGCAAGACACCGTTCCCCAGCATTTCCGAATCAGTTGCCTTTTGAGGTCGCTTAAAACTTATGTAAAGAACGTCCGTTTCTTTGTCATAGTCTATCCACATCTTAGTGACGGGTAATTTCAGAAGCGAAGGTGTTGCTTTAAAAAGCTCATTTACCATTTCCTCTTGTGCTATTTCGTTCGCCATACTACCGCCTCCTTTTCCAACTTTATTTTACAACTAAAAGAAATCAGTCAGTGTCTTCTGATTTTTCATTTCTTTTTCCTCTTCCTCTTTGCCTTCGCTTTCCACCACCACCGTTTTACTTCTCTCGGGTAATTCTATTATCTCTCCCTTTTCAACTTCAACTATGGCTTCAGCTTTAGCTTCGACCGCTTTCTTATCACTCTTCACCCTCTCTTTCCTTTCTCCCACCACTTCGGGTTCGGGTATCGCATACGCATCCTGGTATATCCTCTTCGCTTTCTCTTCCCTATCGTTATCTGCATCACTGACTAAAAACGCGATTTGAGTAACGTCCAGCCGCAGTGATGCCGTAATCTCCGCCGCTTTCCTTGCGTCACGGAAAAAAAAGGACAAAAAAGGAACGACATAAAATCGGGCATAGCTCCTTGACACCTTGCAATATTCCGCTATTTTCTTCGCTATCTCTTCTCTTATCGGTGCAGACTTCATGTATTCACCGCTTTGCCATTGTCCTTGTCCTCGCACTCGTTCCCGTTGCCACGGGTTCTTAAAATATGCCGGAATTTTTTTTCGTTGCCATCCGCCTTTTCCCGCATACTGCATCTCTTTTGCAGAAAGCACGCCACAAGCCATTAAACTGGATGCATAACGCCAGAACTTGTAATTCTCGCGCTGTTTTACCCTGCCTAAAAACGTATCCGCTCGGCTCAGGTAATGCAACCCGTGCAAAAAGCTTTCTTTATCATGTTCATACGCGAAATTCTTGTATATCCATTGTATGCTCATATCAGGTGTGCTGTCAAGCGAATAGAGCGAAGAAAGAGCCTCTTGCATGTCATACCCGTCCACACCGAAAATCTTCTTCAATACCTCAAAAATATCTTCCTCGACGTCTCTTTCCCCTGTTGCTATATCATCCTCCGTTATTTTACCAAATTTAGATATGGAAATCGCATGCAGGTCGTTTATTGCCGACCTCAAATCACCGTTTGCGTTTTCTATCAA
>JAUXHM010000068.1 GCA_030621535.1 Candidatus Methanophagales archaeon
CCTTTCGAGTTAGGGCAAATTTGGAACCCCTATACGCCTCATTACAAGATGTCATTCGCTTTTTACCGATTCCTCTACCCTCTATACCATCGTTTACCCTTACGAGGTCCCTACCCAGCAATTCCGGGAGCATATAGGGCTTACCAAGTTCTACATCGCAGATAACCATGAACGCCTTAGAAGCCATCTGTGAGCCGAGAACCATTTGTCCATCCCCCATAACGTCCAAGTAACCGTTATGGTCTGATTCCGCACCTTTTGGTCTAAGCGTATCAACCCAATTTCGCTTATTCTAAATTACGACTCTTACAATGGTTCGCATTACACTCTTCATAGCGTTCTTATCCTGGCAGTTAGTCCGAGCTGGGTTCTCAGATTTTCCCACGTTGTCCTGCGAGCTTACCACGCAAGCGTTACCCCCGGCGTGTTCCGCAGTAGGATTACCCCGAATGGAGGAGGTAGCCACAAGGGCAATCCGCGATGCAACTTCTTGTCAACAGACTTGATTTTTAGATAGTACCCTCCCTGCAATCCTCTCGCGCACCGCAGCCACGATCACGGGCAATGCGATTGTAGCATCACAATAAACGGTAACTGCTTTCGCTTTCGCTCCTACTTTACCCCATGATTTCGCTTCTTCTAACGTTGCACCACTCAAGCCGCCGTTCTCTGGCGTATCGGTAGTTATTTGAATAGCGTAATCGAACCCCTCTTGCTCGCGTGGCGCAATCAACGCAGTCTGGAATATAAAGTTCTTTGGCACACCACCACCGAGTATTATCGCACCCGTGCGCTTCGCCTCGCAGAAAATATCCACCAACTCTTTCATATCGCTGAATGCATCCACCTTCAATGGACACGTTTGTTTATATATCCATGCGTGTAGTCCAATCATAGAATCAGCAATTGCGGGACAAAATACGGGAACGTCTCTATCCACTGCGGCTCTCAGTATAGAGTCGCGGTCCGAGAGGTTTTCTCCTATCGTTTTTGTCAGCTCTCTTATACTATAACTCCCATCATGATTCTCGCAATCGAGCTTATCAAAAACCGTTCTTAAAAACGCCTCTAACCTTGCGAACGCCTCCTCATGCACTATCACGTCGTATATTCGCTCCAACCCCTGCTCTCTCAGCCATATATCGTCTATCGGTGTTGGTGTCTCCGTTTCAGTCTCATATACCATCTCGTCATTCGTCTCTGCACTTGCAGCCAGACCTGAGCCTTCCACGTCTATTTTATAATGATGGTCACCAAGAGCTTCTATAATGTCGTGCACGAGGTTTGCACCCGTTGTTACCACTACGTCCACCTCTCGCTCTCGCACCATCTCTGCTATCACATTTCGCATTCCTGCAGGAACCAGAGCACCGGCAATACCGATGAATTTTGTCGTTTCCTCAGTTAGCATTTCTTCATATATATCCGCCGCTATTGCTAATCTGCCGGCACCGAAGGCGCAGCCTCTAAACGCTCTTACAAGTTCATCTACACCCATCTTTTTTCCTATTCTAACGCCTTTCACTTCTTTTAATTGCATTTCCTTTAAACTTACCATCGTCGCACACTTTTATTTATAACAGAGATAAATAAATAATCTCTGGGGCTGTAAGGTAGCCAGGCTATCCTCCCAGCTCGGGGAGCTGGTAACCGGAGTTCAAATCTCCGCGGCCCCATCCCCTATTGGGCAATCCCAAATCCTACGTACCAAATCAAAAATAGATTTTCTTTTAGCACAAACCCTTCTTTCAAAAAGAAAGCTTTACCAAAGAAACTTATATTTTTAGTAAAGGTTTTTGCGAAGCAAAAAAGTTTTTTGTAAAAAGAAAAAGTGTTGCGAGGTGAAATAGAAGCGATGGCTGTATCGAAATACGCGTATGTATATGCGAGGATAAGAGCGAGGATGAGCGAACTTATGGACGAGAGAAGACTAAGAGAACTCGTAGATACTCGCAGTGATGATTTCTTGTCTTCACTAATGGATACCACTGCGGCGTATAAAGATAAATTAACGAAGGCGGCTTTGGTAGGTGTAGAAGCAAGAGAAATAGAGATAACGCTGAAGGAAGACTTGATTGACCAGTATTTAATGGTGATAAAATCAACGGAAGGTGCGATACAGGATGTTTTTGTGGAATTCCTCAGACGATTGGAGGTAAAGAATCTGAAAGCAGTTATCCGAGCTAAAGCTGCGGAAGTCCATGGAATTGGAACGGGAACAGGAACAAGCACTGCAGAAGCCCCTATGTTTTTCCCGGTTGAAGATTTCTTCAAACGAAGAATAAGCAGGTTGACCGAGGCGGACTCGATAGAAAACGTAATAAAACAGTCGGAGAGTCCATATAAGCGTGTTTTAGAAGATGCGTTACCGGAATATGAAAAAAGCAAGCGGGTATTAGTCCTCGAGAACGTGCTTGATGATGAAATCTCGAGTGCCATACGAGAAAAGGTAGAACGGCTGAGTGGAGCGGATAAGGAAATAGCAAGAAAAATTGTTGGGACTGAGTTTGACCTTATGAATCTCATGATTTTGCTGCGCTGCAAATCAGAGGGGATTGCGGAAGCAGAGATAAGGAAATATCTTTTGCCCGATGGATTTAGTTTTGATTTTAATCTCGATGTCGGTGCGATGAATGATTCGATTTCCGCGGAGAACGTGAGCGGTGCTGTTCAGTTGATGCCCGCTTCAGCATATAAGGAAGTGTTAACCGGGGCTTTATCGTCTTATGAGGCGGAGAAATCGCTTATTCCTTTTGAGAATGCCCTCTCGCGATTTTTTTTGGTAACGATAAAAAACACACTGAGAGGTTATCCTATCAATATTGGCACGATTATCGGTTTCCTTTACCTCAAAGAAATAGAAATAAAAAATCTCTGCACCATTGCAGTCTGCAAAGAGAACGAAATACCTGCGGAGGAGACGATGAAGATGGTCATGGTGTGAAGCCTCGCTCCTTTTATAACCACAAGATTACACAGATTTCCACGAGAGAGGAATAATACATGACTTTAAAATATGTTTTTCTTTTCCGTAAACGCTTTTCTTTTTCTTAAAAGAAAAGGGTTTATTGATGAACTTGCACACCCTTTACACTCTCTATCCGCCCTATCTCCTCTATTAACTCTCCTGGTATGCCCTTATCTGTAATAATCGTGAGTTTGGGGTCGTCCACGAGATAAGGGTCATCGCTAACGGCTTGTCTTATGCCAAACCCTCGCTTTGCTATCACCGTAGCAACTTCTCCAAGTATCCCCTTTTCTTTTGCGTCCTTGGGATGTATTATAATCACCGTGAGCCCCAACAAAGGAGCGACATCAGCAAGAAAGGCAATCGAACGAATATTTCCAAATAGCTCTTTTAACTCCGGCTGATTTAAAATCCGTCTCACGGTCATATCCACCACCCGCCTGTCTACACCTGCCTCGTTTGCTATCTGTGCATGGGGTATCTTAATCGCGCCAGATACCACTCTCCCTTCCGGACTTACCTGAAAACCCCGTTCCAATAATAACTCTATAACTCTCTTTTGCGATGGAAACCTCTCAAACTTCTCTACTACCTCTCTCCACATCGTCTTATCGAGAAACTATGTTTTTCTTTTCCGAAAACGCTTTTCTTTTTCTAAAAGAAAAGGGTTTACCGGTATCCCCTTTTCACTATCGCCTCTCTCGTTTCGTTTAATCCTCTTGTTGCAGCATCCACCTTATTTCGCACTTCTTCTTCCACGGATTGCAAACTCACGCGTAAAGACCGCTCCTTCTCATTTATTGCCTCTTCCATTCTTCTTAACCGCTCACCCACACTTAAAAACAGTATGGCTAACATCCCGATTAATATCACTGCTGACATTACAATCACTGGGTCCTCCTTGGGACTATCCCCGTATACTAACTTATACACCAGCACAAAGGCAGAAAAAACCATCACAACCGAAAATATTATGTCTCTTGTTTCCATATTTCAACACCTCTCTTCTTCTTTTTCTCCTTATTTTTTATTCTTGGATTCATAGCATAATAATATAACCCTTTTCCTATTTAAATATATAGCCACAAGATTACACAGATTTTCACGAGAAAACAGAAAATAAATTATAGACTCAGATTAACACAGACAAGCTGAAAAGAGCAATGCCGTTAAAAATAGTCTACCCAGCCCACCAAAAGAACTTATTGTTTTTCTTTTAGCACAGGTTTTCTGCGAAGCGAATTTTCCGTAAAGGCTTTTGCAAGCAAAAGGGTTTTTTGTAAAAAAGAAAAAGTGTTATGCAAACGAAAAAGACGGCACTCATCCTGGCAGGTGGCAAAAGCCAGAGATTTTATCCCCTCGATAAATGCTTCATTACCTTAAACAATAAACCGCTCATACAGCACGCTATTGACCGAATATCGCGCGTGGCAGAGGAGATAATAGTGGCAGCACGAGACGAGGAGCAGGGGGGGAGAATAAAAAAAATAATTAAAAATAGCAATAAAATCGTTTTTGTCTTTGATTCTTCGGAGGGCGCTGGTCCGCTTGCAGGTTTTCTATCGGGTTTAGAAAGGGCTTCTTTTTCTTATTCCATCGTCATCGGCTGCGATATGCCTTTTGTAGACCCCTCTGTTGCAAAATTTCTGTTTGAAATCACCTCTTCTGCAGGATACGATGCAGCAGTGCCGAAATGGGAAAATGGGATGTTAGAGCCTTTACATGCGGTGTACCAAAATGCGCCGATGCTGGCAGCGATAAAAGAGGGGGTGAGAAAAGGGGCGGGAAAAATTTCCGATATCTTATTGCAACTCCAAAATGTTTATTTCTTACCCGTAGCGAGAATAATGGAAATAGACCCCGGTTTAAAGACGTTCACAAATATTAATACGACAGAAGAGCTGAAAAAAATCCAAATCCCAAGCTTTCTTGTGTAATCTGTGTAATCTTGTGGTTACAATAATTGCTTGAAATAAACCCAAAAAGGTGTTTTCTCACAGCTCTTTATCTTTACCTTCCCCGCTTTTATCCCGCTCAATGTTGCGTCCAGCAGCATTTTTTGTTCGGATTGGTGCTCTATTTCTACCTCAACCGTCGCAAGACCAACGCATTCTGCAGAATGCGCATCGCTTCCTGCAACAGCGGTGATGTTTCTACGAGCTGCCTTTCTCCTCGCTATTTCGTTCGCAACGCCGGAGAAATACCGGGAATTGAATATTTCTATTGCATCTATGTCCAATTCGGAATGCGTGCAAATGTTACCAATGCTGTGGCGAAAAGGATGGTAAGGATGTGGAGCAATAATTACAACCGTGCCTTTGTTCTCCTTTTCCTTCTCTTTCTGCCTCGCTATCCGTATCGTTTCCCATAGCGATAATCCCTTTGCTATTCCTTCTTCCATGCCGAGCACGATTAAATGCCCTTTTGCAGTCGTTACTTCTATACCCGGGATAATAATCAAACCCAACTCGTTATCAGCAACGTATTTCTGTGCCGCATACGAACCGTTCATCGTGTCGTGGTCACAGATTACGATACCATCGAGCTTTTTCGATATCGCACTATCTACTATCTTCTCAACCGAATCACAGCCATCATGCGAGTAATTCGTGTGCACGTGCAGGTCGAGTGTTAAAGACAGCGTTGGAGACATCGTTCGTCGTTCGTGATTAACACAAACTTTTTTGCTTCGCAAAAACATTAGTTTCTTTGGTAAAGCTTTCTTTTTGAAAGAAAGGTTTGTTTTGAATTTTGAGTTTAGATGTTAGAGTTTGATGGTATGTTTAAGTTCTCCTCTATAAAAGCATAGAGGTGAAAAAATGGAATACGCAGGGCTGGATCTGCACAAAAGTTTTTGTTAGGTACTGGTATGTGAAAAAGAGGGAGAATTGATAAAAGAGGGGAGAATAAAGACAGAGGCGAAAGACATAGAGGAATTCTTTTCTGGTCTGGAAGATCTGACGATTGCGTTTGAAGCAAGTAGCTGGAAGGGCTCAATACATAGGTAAGTGTTAGTTATTTGTTGATTTGGCTTAATACATCGTACAGTGTCATAAGGTTTTACAGATATCTGGTCTAAGAGCTTTAACCCCCCCTTTTAGCTCGTATTCGGATTTCTTTATCAATACAGCAGCATCCTGGTCCTTAGCTCTGTAGTAGACCCCTACCCTTTGTTTTTTCAAGCAAATAGTAGCCCAGACGTATTCGTCAATGAACTCCTTGCCCACTTTAAATGCTTCATTC
>JAUXHM010000143.1 GCA_030621535.1 Candidatus Methanophagales archaeon
TCCCACGATGCCCCTGCATCTCCACCTCCACTGTTTATCCTGAGCACGATTGCTTTTATCTGCTCATCTTCTTCAGCCCTATCCAGAAGTTTTCGAATTGCCCTGGGATTTGCGCCACCGCCATCGTTGTATGATTCGGGAGTATCGGTTATCTCCCCTTTAATCTCTATTATGGCTATCTTATCTGTTGGAATACGCCACTCCAAATCATCAGGGGGTAAGAAGAATAAGATGTAGAAGGTTCCTACGAGTATCGTTGCTATTAACACGGAAACAATGATTAGTTTCTTTCTCATTTTTTTCCTTTTCGTCTCTTATCCTGATTTAATCCGATTCACTAATAAAATAAAAGTTTATAATACAACTTATTATAGGGTGAAACGAAAAAATGGTAAAGATGCCGGAGGAAGTGATGGAGATATTCAACGACTGGAGCGCATCAAAAGCAGTTGCAACCGCAGACGCCGAAGGGAAATTGAACGTCGTGCCCATAAAGGCCTTTTCCGTAGTGGATGAAGAAACACTTGCATTTGGAGACGTGTTTTTAGGTAAGACAAAAGCCAATTTGGAAGCGACGCAGAAAGTAGCGGTTACGGCGTTCAGGGGCTCTAAGGGCTATCAGATAAAAGGCACTTTCCGAGAATTTCTGACTGCCGGTCCGATATTCGAGGAAATGAAGGAAGCCGTGAAGGATAAGTTAAAACTGGATGCAAAAAGTGCAGTGATACTAAAAGTAGAGGAAGTTTATTCGGTGAGCCCCGGACCCAATGCCGGGAAAAAGCTGGTATAAACTTTTTCATCTTTTTTATTTTTCCCCTATCCTGCCACTGTCGAATTTTATGGTAAAATTGCTAAATCATTAAAATTCACCGCAGAGCACACGGAGAATGCAAAGGCTCCAGAAAACCTAAGCAATATATGATTGAAACAGTCTTTAAACTCTGCGTGCTCTGCGCTCTCCGCGGTGATAAATCACTATATTTTTAGATAGTGCCCCCTATTCTCCTTTTCAGCATCTCATTAACGTCTTTTGGCGCTGCCTTTCCTCTTGTTTTCATCATTACCTGCCCAACGAGGAAATTCAATGCCTCGTTTTTACCCGTTTTATAATCTTCTACCGCATCTTCGTTCTCCATTATCACCTGCAACACGGCCTTCTCTGCTTCTGCCGAACCTATACTTGCCAATCCTTTTCCGTTTATTATCTCATCCGGCTTGCCCCCGTGGTCGAGCATCTCCCTTATTATTTCCGTCGCACCTCGGTCAGTAATCACGCCTTTTTTCAAATAGGTTAAAATAGCAACGAACGCATCGACAGAAATCCGCTCGGTTGCTTCACGCATAGAAATAGCCCGGTAATTTAGCTCGCCCTTCAGAACGTCTGCTATCCATGCAGCACTCAACCCCGCATCCGTTTTTGATGCCACTTCTTCGTAAAAATCCGCTATGGTTATGTCAAAAGTGAGCGCATTCGCATGCTCGCGCGTTATGGAATACTGTGTGATGAACCGGCTCTTCTTTTCGTCAGGAAGTTCCGGTATCTCCCTTCCTATCCCTTCCACCAGCTCAGAAATACGGATAGGTACGAGGTCGGGCTCAGGAAAGTACCTGTAATCATGTTCAAATTCTTTCGTCCGCATAGAAAGCGTTATTCCGCGCACTTCGTCGTAATGCCGTGTCTCCAGCGTTACTTTGAGGCCACGCCGCACTAAGTTCTTCTGCCGCGTTATCTCAAAAGCTAAAGCGCGTTCCACACCTTTGTAGGACGAGATATTTTTTACTTCTGCCCTTTCTCCTCCCCCCACGGATATATTCGCATCAACACGCATCGCACCTTCCAAATCACCGTCAAACACGTCCAAATATCCTAATATGCTCCTCAGCTTACCTAAAAATATACGCGCCTCTTTTGGCGACCTCAAGTCCGGCTCGGTTACTATCTCCACCAGGGGTATTCCCGACCTGTTATAATCAACCAGCGAATATTTCGCGGTATCTATCGTGCCCTTGTACACCAGCCTGCCGGGGTCTTCCTCCATGTGCACCCGTCTTATTCTTATTTTTCGCTCTTTCCCTCTGTCGCCATCGTTCGCACTCTCTATTCTCACAAGTCCATTCAATGCAACGGGGAAATCATATTGCGTAATCTGAAAACCTTTCGGGAGGTCGGGGTAATAATAATTTTTCCGGTCGAAGATTATTTCGGGCTGCACTTCACAGCCCAGAGCAAGCGCCATTTTTATGGCATATCTTATCGCTTGCTCGTTCACCACAGGCAAAGCTCCTGGTAAGCCCATGCACGTCGCACATACATGCGTGTTGGGCTCGGAATCCTGATAGTCCGTAGAGCAAGAGCAGAATAGTTTCGACTTTGTAAGAAGCTGCGCATGGCATTCCAATCCTATTTTCACACCGTCTGTATTTGTGCTTTCAGTTTTCATCTCATCTGGTATTTTTATAACCACAGATTACACAGATTTTCACAAGATTTTTTATTTTTCCTCTGTGTTAATCTTGTGCAATCTCGTGGTTTTTTAAAAATGTATTTTTATTCCATAAGTTTTTTTCTTTTATACGTTGAAGGAATAGAATGAATAATAGACTATATGAGGGAATAAAATGACAACGGTATACGATGTGCCACCAGATAAACTGGTGAAGTTGGCAGCGGAGAAATTGAAGACGAACAAAACTATCACTATGCCAAAGTGGGCGGTGGATGTGAAGAAGGGTGCAAACAAAGAATTACCGCCTCTGGATGAAGATTGGTGGGGGGTACGCTGTGCATCCGTGCTGCGGCAAATATACATACACGGACCAGTAGGTGTATCAAGGTTGCGCACGCACTACGGTAGCCGAGTAAGAAGGGGCGCAAAGCCCGAGCGGTTTAGAAAAGCATCCGGGAAGTTAATACGAGGAGTGCTTCTGCAATTAGAGCAGGCGGGATACGTAATCAATCCAGAAACGGGGAGAAGGGGGCGAATAATATCATCCGCAGGGCAGAAATTTCTCGATAATGCTGCTCATGAGCTAAAAGAGCAGAAAAAAGAGGGGCAGGTGTTAAATTAACGATGGCGAGTGAAGACGAATTAGAAGAAATAAGGAGGAGAAAGTATGAGCAGATGCTTCAGGCACAAACAGGCGCTGCGGAAGAAGAAGGGA
>JAUXHM010000021.1 GCA_030621535.1 Candidatus Methanophagales archaeon
TTTCTTCTTTTTGGTCTGACTTATTATGCTTATTTTACAAATATGATTTTTTCGATCCTCTTCATCGGTTTTCTGGCAATCATAGGCACTTTCATGAATAGTTATACAGCCGACAAATATGACGGTTTGATGAAGAGAAAACTTGGGTCAGGAAAGTACTATTTCAGAATGGGGAGGGATGTCAGGATATTTATCATCTTTCTTGGGGCTTTAATAAATCAACCTCTTTTAATCCTTGTTTTAATCGCTCTTTTGATGAATGCAGAAAATATCAGGAGGATAGTGGTTTTATATAAAAATGGATAATATTGCTTGTGTAAAGAAGAAGATTGAGGCGATTATTAAAAAATCTCAGGTTCCTGAAGACCCGATACACTCGAAAAATACTCTGGAGTGGCTGCTTAAATTAAAACCTGATGCTGATGATGCCTTAATAATAGCTGCTTTGGGTCATGATATAGAAAGAGCCATTGAGGAACGGAAAGTAAGGCGCGAAGATTATCAAAATTACGATGAGTTTAAAGAAGCCCATGCTTTAAATAGTGCTAAGATCCTAACAGAAATAATGAAAGAGTGCGGCATAAGTACAAAATTAGCCGATGACATCTTTTTTCTGGTCTGCCATCATGAAACGGGAGGCACGAGACGCGTTGATATTTTAAGAGATGCCGACAGCATCTCATTTTTCCATGTAAATCTGCCCTATTACTTCATCCGGAATGGTGTGGAAGAGACAAAGGAGCGATGCTTGTGGGGGTACAGGAAGTTACCCGAAAACCTGAAAAGGGTTGTGGCTGAGTTCGATTACCAGAATAAAGCACTTGAATTACTGGTAAGGACTTGTATTGGTCAGAGTGAGCAATGATATTGCCAAAACTTCACATAACGCGTCGTTTGTGACTCAGTTTGTTCGCTCAAATGCTTCGCACATGGCACTATCTAAAAATCTAGTGATATTTTAACTTTTCACCTACTGCACCCCTCGTTTTCATCGCTTTTGCACCTAGTAAGCCATCGTAAAGTGATTCCACACCAACTTCCCATCCAAAAGCATAGCAAACCTCTGCATTCACCATCAGAACAGTACAAAAACCTCAAAAACAGCCATTATATGAAGAAAAAAGCGATAGCTACCGCTATCTAATGCGTTCCTCCATTACCCTTACCCGAACCGTCAAATAAACTTTACCCTGACTTCAAAAACGGCACGAACATCAAAAACGCTTCCAGCAGTGTCTTTTTGCATCTACCCAGCAGCCCCGCCCTCTTCATTGCCGAAAGCTTCATCTGGTTCTCGATTCCCATATCGGATGTAATTTGCTTCTTTCTGTGCGTCTTCTGGCTCGTTGAGTAGTTGTTCTCAACCCAGTTGTTCGTAGCCTGCCCGCCTTTCACGAAATAGAACGCTGTAAGATGCGCCCAGTTCTCCCCAAAGAATTCCTTTAGAACTCCCGGATAGCTCGCGTAGAGGTCCGTAACGACAAACGTGCGCTTCGTTGGGTCCAGATACTTCGCAAGAAAAGCCGTGATGATTGCGGGGTCTTTGCTGTCGTGAAGTTCCTCGGTAATCGGCTGACCTGTAACGCCGTCCAGCAGGGTCAGCCGGAATTTCTGCGTCCTACCCGCCTTTGGATGCTACTCGTCGTAGAGAATAATCGGGATAAAAAGCTCTTTAGGGCACATCGGCTAACACGCTGTTTGTGGCTCACTTCGTTTGCCCCAATGCTTACGCACTTCACAAACAGCGGAAACGTTATATGAAATAGAGGTTTAAATAGGACTAATGGACATGGGTCTAAGAAAAATCGCAATGCAGAAGGAATTAACAGGCAATAACCATCAACAGACATTGTTTGCTGAGGAAATTACCAACGGTAAAAACCTTTTATCACCCTGACTCAACCCGACAAAAATTAGAACATAAATTCAAAAATCCCATACACGAAGAATTAACGTTAGGCTCACTTGTTTCATACGTAGGAAATAGAAACGTCCCATTCCTGAGAATTTATAGATATAAAGAAGCATTTGCCTTCGATTTTGTAATGGACTTCTTGAGACGGTTCGAAGCAGATTCCGATGATTATGTATTTGACCCTTTTTCCGGATTGGGAACAACGATGTGCACATCCACGATTTGCGGTATTCCTTCAGTGGGAATTGATAAATTGCCGATAGCTTATTTTACCTCAAAAACCTTGCCGTTACTTTTACTATTGAAAGAAAATGAACTGAAGGAAATCTGGACTTCTCTAACACCCAAAATACAAAGAAGTGAACCTGCTGAAGTGGCATTGGGTGTTCCCCTTGCTAAAAATCTTCATATTTACTCATACTTTGATGGGCATTTAACCAATAGCTGTGTCGCATTCATGTGATATGGGGCAGTCAGTTTTCCGATGGCAACGGCCTTTTGCCCCTCTTTGAGACCCTGAGGGTGGACTCCTGAATATGTTACCTTGATTGTGGCTTTGCCGTCAGTGAGGTTGAAAAGCAGCGTGCCGTCCTCAGCCAGATGTAATGACCCATCGGCAACTGTGTCCAAAATCTGGATTTCTTTGCCAATGTATTCCTCATTCCCTGCGACATCCGAGACCGCTAAATACGGATTGATAAAAGACGAAAAGGCATCGTATGCGAAAATAGCGCTTAGAGCGACCAGCGCGAAAACGATGATGTGTACCGCTTTGATTTTCATTGTATATAAGGTATAACTTCCTTCTATTTAAGACACAGATTTACACTGATTTACGCAGATTTATTTTTTCATCTGTGTTAATCTGCGTTAATCTGTGTCAACGATTTATTTTTTCTTGTTTTTCTCCTTCCAATTCCGCTATCCTCTCTTTAAGCGCAGACAGCCGTCTGTTAAGCCATACAAAGAGTACTAACAGCGTCGTCCAGTAAATGACGGAAACGACGAATATTCCATATACATCCATCTCTTTCTAATCACCTCCTCCACCTTCTCCTTTTTCGTATGTTAATCTATTTACACGGTCTTCTAAAGACCAGACTGCGAATGCAGTTATCAAAAGATAAATGAAAAAGAGTAAAGCTGCTATAAGGTTCAGCGACAACGTCTGTTTTACCGGCAAAGCCATAGAAATTTCTGAAGCTTTCGGATGGAGTGAGCCCCACAGGGTTACCGAAAGAAAAGTCAGGGGTATGGTGGAAAAAGCCAGGATATTGTACACCGCACCTACCAAAGCTCCTTTCTCGACACTTCCGATGGAAAGTTTTAGCGATAGATAGCCCATGTACGCAATCCAGAGTATAAGCATGGTTGTTTGTTTTGGGTCCCAGTTCCAGTACGCACCCCAGGAGGCATTTGCCCAAATCGAACCAGAAATCAGAGCTACCGCGCCATAAACCAATCCTAAAATCGTTGATACTTCTGCAGCCCTGTCGTATTCCAGTTTCCTCTTCCATAGGTACATTATGCTCGCAACGAGTGAGACGAAAAAAGCGAGAAAACAAATCAGGGCGACGGGTACGTGCGTATATGAGAAGTAAAGGTCCTCCCTTACAGGTTGGACGGCAACGTAAGCCATATAAGAAGCGACCACGCTCAATGCTACGGCAACACAAAGGAGAATATCTCGCTTCATTTCTTTTACTATCCTAATTCTTTATAACGCCTTTCCTTATATAAAAACGTCAAAAAAATATGGAGATATGGGGATAGAATGCATAAGTACAGGTGGTGACAAATGTCTAACAACAGCATAGCAGTGAAAATCACCGAAGTGTCGAAGCGATACGGCTACTTGCAGGCGTTAAAATCCGTGTCGTTGGAAATAGCAGCATCGGAATTTTTGGTTTTTTCGGGTCATAACGGAGCGGGGAAGACGACATTGCTGAAAATAATTGCCACGCATATCTCGCCATCTTCGGGAACGCTGAAAATATTTGGTGCGGATGCATTCAAAAACGGGGGTGAAACAAGGAGAAGAATTGGATTAGTAACGCATGAAAGCTTTCTTTATGATGAACTGACCGTCAGGGAGAACCTGCTATTCTATGCGAAACAGTTCGGTGCAGGAGAAGAGGACTTCCTCGCCACGGTGGAATTTTTGGGTTTGAAGCGCTGGTATAACGTCTATGTAAAGCAGCTCTCGCATGGACTAAGAAAAAGGGCGGACATCGTGAGGGCGTTAATCCACAATCCTGATTTAATTCTGCTTGACGAACCTTTCTCGGGGCTGGACACGAAAACCTGTGACGTGCTTGTAGATTACTTCAAAAGTCACGAAGGCAAAGGCAAGACGCTATTAATATCGTCCCACTCCTTGGAGTGGTCGAAGAAGATTTGCGATAAAGGGATTTTGCTCGATAAAGGTAAAATAGTTGGAGAAATGACATTTTAGAGATAGAGCGGGGTGTTTCAACAAGAAAACAAATTATTGACACAGATTAACGCTTGTGGGCTCTGCCCACATCACCGCAAGCCCTGAAAGGGCTTAATTAACACAGATGATAAGAATCAACACGGTTAAACTAAACTAAATCTGCGTAAATCAGTGTAAATCCGTGTCTCAAATGGAAGGAGGTTAAGTTACTTTATACAATGAAAAATATCCGGAGTGGGGAATTCCAAAGAGCCGCATTGGGAATAGCGGAGAAAGACCTGAGGACAGAATTCCGGCGGTCTTATGAGATTCTATCTATCCTTTCTTTTTCGGTGGGTTCCATTCTGATTTGCAGCTTTGCGTGGAGTGGCGGCGATGCGACAGACCCCGAAGTGGCAGGTGCAGCACTATGGGTTATCCTTTTCTTTTCAAGTATCCTTGTGTTTACTACTTCGTTCACGCGTGAAGCAGACCGGGGAACGCTTGGCGGTTTGAAAACACTGCCTTGCTCATCGCTGGCAATCCTGCTCGGGAAAATCATCTATGGAACGGCACTGCTATTTTTCGTTGAATGCGTGTTAATTCCGTTTTCCATCATCTTTTTAAATCTCGAGCTGGGCACACGATTTCCCGCTCTATTGCTTGTATGTTTCTTAGGTGCGATTGGACTTTCATTTGCAGGTTCCTTTGTTTCCGGGCTCGTAATGTTCTCGGAAGGCAAGACCCTGCTTCTTTCTTTTCTTCTTATTCCTATTTGTATGCCGGTGCTTATCCCATCGGTCATGGCAACAGTGAAAATCGTCAGTGGTTCGGGTATAGCCGAAGTAATACCGGAATTAAGACTGTTAATCGCTTTTCTGTTCCTGATAACGGCGATAATGGTTCTTACCTTTGAGTTCGTGCTTGAAGAATAGTTTTTTAAGCTATTCGAAGTTAAAGTTAAGCATGGTAAAAACGATAACTATACGGGATGACGTCTATGAAAAACTTCGCGTGCTGAAAGGGGATGAGTCGCTCAGTGATTTGATTGAAAGAATGATTGGTGGAGGGAGAGGAAAAGGAATTGACGTGCTTAAAAAGATCAGGGAAACCATTGATCTAAGCAGCGAAGAAAAGGAGGCAGTTCTTAAGGAAATATACAAGAAAAGAGGTGAAAAGAGAGATTTCGATGATTGTCTTAGATACTGATGTCTTGATAGAGATCTTCGATAGGAAGTCAGCAGTGGGGGAGGAGATCCTGGGAAAAATAGAGGGGTATAAGGTTGCAACTACTTCTATTAACCTGCATGAGATAGTTTATGGATTTTACAAGGTGAAAAAGGAGATTATAAAAGAGCTTATGGAATTCAACATTTTAGAGTACACAAGGGGTGATGCGCTCCTGTCTGCGAAGCTTGAATCGGCACTCGAAAAGATTGGAAAACCCGTCGGCAGGTTCGATACAATGATTGCTGCAATTTGCATAAATCGTGATGCTATGCTCTCAACGTTGAACAGGACGCACTTTGAAAGATTTGTCGGGTTTGGGCTGAGATTGTTCGACTGAATTATTTGAATAGCTTCCTATGCAGGTTACTTTATTGGGATTGTGCCAATAACCTCTGCAATCTCGTCTTCCGTGAAGTCGTGTGGTATGATATAAAACGACCACTCGCGGTCTGCCCAGAAGTACTGGTAAGTAACGCCATCTGACGAAGTTTGATATATCTGCTTCTCAGCGATTGTAAGCTCCTTCAGATCGGATGCCCAACTCCCTCCCCATTTTTGCATACCTGCCACCATCTTCTCGGTCTCGTCGTTTGCAATCGTCTCGTTTGGATACAGCGTCGTCCACAGGGTCAGGAATTTACCTCCTTCCATATTCATATAATGCACGATTGCCACGTCTTCAATATGCTTAACACTGCCCGTATGCGACTGTTTTACACGCTGCAGTGCATCCTCACCGCAGGATACTACTACCTTCTTCATGCCAAGGAGTTCATCGGGAGCGATTGCAGAAGCATTAACATTTACGTTCAGGTTCACTTCAGGTGACGGTGTAGCAGCTTGTGGTTCAGTCAGGAACTCAATGTAGCCGAAATACGACACTGCCGCTGTCGCTACCAGCAGGATAACAATAGCGATCAGGAGGATTTTTTTGTGTGTGTGGTTGTTCATGTTTGTTACTTAGACGTTAGATTTAATTAAACAAAAGAAAATTGTGTCCTCTTCAAGACTTGCAGTAGAATTCCAAGACCTAAAATAGATGGTCATTTTAATTTATATACCTAATAGTGCAAATAACAGATAATGGCAGATGCAAAAGCAAACATAGGTAAAATGGAAGAGATTAACGATTTGCCTCGGAACGTGAAACCATTAAAACGGAATGAATACGCGATAATCTACGAGGACGTAGCCACAACAATCTTTTCAAGAGCTTCGCAGATGCTTACAAAACGCTCAATCCCGTTCTCAGTTGATGATATAAAAGAAGAACGTGACGCTGAAGATGACTCGTGGAGATACACCGTGATTAAGATAAAGGTTGAAGTCAAGGAAGATTTCAATCGGATTTCTGATGAGATTATTAGCTACGCTTATGCGGATATTGACCCAAACGATGCAACAAAGGTGTTATTGGTACTTGAGAATGCTAACAAGCTACATCTACTACGGAGACAAAGGAATTTTGCTGATTATGATATGGGAATCACGCTGCGTGTGAACGATGCAAAAAGTGCTATAGTGCTTGCAGAAACGGTGATTGCCGGGGTAAGTTCATGGAGCTCGTGATGTGATAATCGCACCTCATACGGTACTATCTAATTTTCCAGCGAAATTGCTCTATCCTTAAATTTCACCGCAGAGCACATGGAGAACGCAGAGGCACCAGAAAAATCTAAACAACGATTAAAACAGTCTTAAAACTCTGCGCTCTCTGCGGTTAATCTGACAATGTCATCTTAAATCTGTTCTCTTTTTACAACCAGTACAGGTCGTTTGGAACCCCGAATCACCTTCTCAGAGACCGAGCGCCCAACAGCATCTCCCTGACATTGCTCTTGCCGTGCGAGCCGAGCACGGTGAGAGAAACGTCTTCGCCTTCTACGATTTTAAGTATTTCCTTGAACGGAATTCCATCAGGCGTTTTTACGCTCACTTTTAGCCCCTCCTTTTCTATCTCCATCTTGACCGCCTCCAATTTCTTCTCGGCATTTGCTCTCATCATCTCTTGAACTTCCAATTCATATGCCACTGTCGTCTCTCCGGGCCATGCTACACCTGTTGCCATTGTTGCCATCTCTCGCACGTCCATCACATGCACAACAACAACCTCCTCTGTTCCCGCTTCCTTCAATTTCTTCACATATTCCAGCGCCTTAACGGCGCAATCCGAGAAATCTGTCGGATACAATATTTTTCTAAACATTGCTATTATCCCTTGTTAGCTATCGGGATTGATAGGACACAACGGATCTTCAGCCCATATATCTCCCTCTTCTGCGTATGCCCTTATTCGGCATCCTCCGCCGCATAAATCCTTCTGTGAGCAGGAACTGCACTTTCCCTTCAAGAACTTCGTCTTTTCGCGGAACGCAGCGAGAACAGGATTTTCTGCATCATTCCACAGTTCGCTGAACTTTCTCTCGCGGATGTTCCCGATTTTAAATTCTTCTAACTGCGCGAATTGACATGGATACACGTTCCCCGCGGGGTCAACGTTCGCAACGCGGTCGCCAGCACTACAAGAATCGCCCGTGTATTGAAGCAATTTAAGTGCGTTTTCGTATTCGGGGCTGTTGTCCTCTCTTAATTTATTCAACAGGTAAATGCCGTCTTGGGGTGCATCTACCGTAAGAATCTCCATTTCCTCGGGGTCCAAATCCCGTGCACGCTGGTACAGCAGGTCAAAGATATGTGCAACTTCTTCGGGCTTTAATTGCTTCTCGTAAATCTCTTTCCCCCTTCCGCTTGGAACGAGCCAGTAAACACAGAACCGCGGCACTTTTAAAACCTGGGCAAAGTCAAGCAGGTCTTCTATTTCTTGATAATTATCTCGCGTAATGGTGATCCTGATACCTGATTTAAGCCCGACTTCTGCGCAGTTCTTCAACGCTTGCACTGCTTTTCTGAAGCACCCTCGTTGGTTCCTGATGGCATCGTGCGTTTCCTCTTTCGCACCGTCCAGCGACACACCGGCATATTCGATTCCGTGTGCCTTTATCCTTGCTGCAACCTCCTTTGTTATCAGCGTGCCATTGGTGCTCAGTGCGGTTTTCAGCCCCTTCGCAGTTGTGTACGCCGCGAGTTCCCAGAAATCTTTTCGTACCAACGGCTCGCCACCACTGAACAAAAGCAAAGGCACTTGCATCTCGGCGAGGTCGTCAATGCACGCCTTTGCTTCCTCTAATGATAATTCCTGTTCTATATTCAGTTCTGGTCGAGCATTAATGTAGCAGTGCGTACAGGCTAAGTTGCATTTGTTCGTAATGTTCCAGAAAACCACGGGTCTGCGAGTTTCAGCAAATGCGAGTAACCTGCTTGGAACCTGATGCGGCGATTTTTTCCTGTGTTTTAGCGCTTCACTAACCGTTCCCTTTCCATGAACAAGCTGTGTTATGCGAATCATGTTGCTCCTACTTTTTGGTTGTTTGCTATGTTCTATACTTACGTTATCTAACAAATATTTTTAATTTTGTTTCAATTAAGTTAATAGCCTAAAATTCACGGCATATAAGGTTTTCGATTTTTTAATCTTATTTGATTAGCTAACCACAAGATTACACAGATTTTCACGAGAAAAAGAATAATATTAACCTTATCTCAGCACACTATTGATTTCTTTACCCCTTGTTAATCCCATCACTTGTGTTAATCTCGTTGTTTTTTATTTGCTATCTCAAAGCGGCAAAAAAAAACAACAAGTTATTTATCGCAGTAATAAAAAGTGGTATTTATGCGATTGGGTATCTTTCTTTGCGCCTGTAACGGTACAATAGATATAGATTTTAAAAACGTCAAAAGGAGTCTGAAGAAGAATAAAGGAGTCGAAATCGTTGAACTCCATGACCAGTTATGTCAGGCAGGGTTGGATTATATCATAGACGACCTCAGAAGATTGGAGCTTGACGGCATATTAATAGCGGGCTGTAGTGAAAAAAAACGACGGTTTGAGCGGGTAACCGCTGGATTTGGCCGTGACATCTTCTTCTTAAACATCCGCGAACACTGTGGTTGGGTGCACGGCAGAAAAGAAGCGACAGAAAAGGCAAAGGCTATGATAAAGGCCGCTATCAGCTACATTACAATAAAAACCACGCTTCCAGAACCTAAAAAAACCGTGGTGGATGTTGGATACGATGTGTTGGTAGTCGGTGAGGAGGGCAGAGGAGCCGTAAACGTTGCAAAAAGTCTTTCCAACCTGGCTAACGTGCATCTATTAACAAACGATATTCAAGAATGGTGTGATGAGCTGGAGATACACATTGGCGAAGTTAAAGGCATAAGCGGTGATATCGGCGGATTTGAGGTGGAAATAGAGAGAAATATAGACGTAGCGAAGTGCATATCCTGCGGTCTTTGTGCGGATGCGTGCCCGAAAAATGCGATACGATATGATGCAGTGTACACAATTGAAGCGGGATGCGATGAATGTGGCGATTGCATTGATGTATGTCCAACTGGCGCCATTGAGTTCCACAACCGTGAAGTCATCCATACGGGTCAAATTCTGGCGATTGCGGAGGGATGCGGCTGGAACGGGTCAACCCGGTTCGGGATTTACACTGCAGCGGATTACGAAGAAGCAATGAGGAAAGCAGTTGACGTGATTACGAATTTAGGAGAAATAGAGCATACGAAATTTTTGGATTTGGATTTGGAAAGATGTGCAAGCGGTAGGAGCGAATTAATAGGATGTGAGTCCTGTTTACCCTGTCCCTACGATGCGATAACGAGGGAAGGTGCAAGGATGGCGTTTGACGAGGTCAGATGTCAAGGATGCGGGCTTTGTTGTGCCTTATGCCCTCTGTCAGTCCCGCAATTAGAGGAATACCCCAACCATCTAATATATGCTCAAATAGAAAATCTGTTGTCTGCGGATTTAACGCAAAAAATTCTCTTATTTGCCTCTTCAGAACGCATTGAAGATTTAAACGTGGTTGGCAGGAAGAAACCAAAATATCCTGCGGTGCTACCCCTCTTCGTGCCTTCTATTGATCTGGTATCTGAGACGCACATACTTAGTGCATTTGAACTCGGTGCAGATGGTGTCATTCTGTGGGGATGCGAAAACGGTAATAGCCATCTTGAGCAGATTGAACCTACGATAAAGTTTGCAAATATGGCTTTATCCGCATTCGATTTAGGTGCTGAAAGAGTGCTATTGGTAAGTGATACACCGGGCGATGCAGTGAATAAGATGGCGAATTTTGCCAACGACTTAAACCCTTCTCCTATTAGAAACAAGAAGCGGGAAACGATTGATTTTGGTAAAACCAAGAGGGATGTGCTGTTGGAATTAATGCGAAG
>JAUXHM010000131.1 GCA_030621535.1 Candidatus Methanophagales archaeon
AAAGACTCCTCGAAAACGCTGAATGATGAGTTGGTCGAGAACGGTCTGGCAGAAAGAGTGAGGTAAGGAATCGATTGTCACATAGATTCAAATTTACCGCAGAGAACGCGGAGTTCGCAGAGGAAATATGTAGGATTTGAAATCGGATTTTAAGATGAAAAGAGCAATGCCATTAAAAATACCCCGCCAGCCCAACAAAGGAAAAGAAAAAATCTCGTGATAATCTTGTGGAATCTCGTGGTTTTTTACCCTTGCTATACAAACAAGAAACAAAAAAAAGAAAAAAAGAAAAAAGGAAGATATTTGGAATTGTTTTAAAATTCGAAGCATGAGGAACGAAATTTCATTCCGTAACTACTTCTGCAAATCCAACTCTTCTTGATACTTTCGTTATCTGTATCTTCACAGCATCCCCTTTCTTCGTGTTGGGCACAAAGACCACAAATCCCTCTACTCGCGCTATTCCATCTCCTTCTCTTCCAACGTCATCTATTTTCACATCATAAGTATCCCCAACGTTCAGGGGAGCACTTATGTCTCTTCTTTCTCTACTATATCCCATTTGCCTTACACAACCTCCTATTTTGCTTTTATTTTCGCTTTTTACGCCCTTACAGAGCAGGGCGCTCGGGGCGACAGGACAAATCCCTGCCTCTTATTCAGCAGCGCAAAGAGAAAAAAATTGTCTTTTTTCCCTTTTCTCGCCACCCCGTAATCATTAATGTTATCCACTCATATATAAAGGGTACTAATTTTTTAGAGGTTTAGCGGTTTGGCGGTTTAGAGCGTTAGAGCGGCTACTGACACCTAATACCTGACACCTAACACTCAATTCCCTCTGCGCTCAGTTCCGCTATCCTTCTTTCCAACTCCTCTAAACTCCTCTTTACCCCCTCTTCCTTCGCTTCTATCAATTTCTCGTCCCTGTTCAAATCCCGTGTCCTCGTTTCTATCGTCTTCCGCACCTGCTCTTTCGCAGGTCCGCCGTACACATTCCTCTTTTCTATGTTTGAACAGACGTCCATCGCCTCTTTTACGTTCTCCTCGGTCAGTCCCAGCTCACTGAGTTTTTTACCGGTGATGCCCACAGCGAGCGCATCTATTCTACGCAGTATGTCTCCGCCTGATTCCAATTCATGGTTTTTATGCGTTAAAACCGGAGCCAGTGACGCTACAATCTTATGCGCGGTTCTAAATGGAATCCCGGTCGCTCGGACAATGGTGTCTGCCAATTCAGTTGCGGTGGTGAACCCGACCAGCGTTTTCTTCTTCATTTCTTCCTTATTCGGCTCCAGTCCCGCTACGATACGGTTCATCACGGATACCGAAGCTGCAGTGGTTTTGGTCGCGTTCAATAGGTGGGTCGTAACCTCCTGCAAATCGCGGTTGTATGCGTAGGGTAACGCTTTGCATATAGAAAGTGCGCTCATTAAACATCCATATACCGTGCCTGTTCTCGACCTGACGAGTTCAGCGAAGTCGGGGTTTCGTTTCTGCGGCATTATGGAACTCCCGGTTATGTAGTCTTCGGGAACACGCACAAAATCGAATTCCGCAGTGCTCCACAGTATTGTCTCTTCGGCAAGTCTGCTCAGGTTAGTCATCAGATTGGCAAAGCATGCAATCGCTTCGATAACGAAATCCCGTGTGGATACGGCATCCATGGAATTCGGCATCACGGAATCAAACCCTAACAGTTTCGCAGTGCTCGACCGGTCTAACGGGAAGCCCGTGGAAGCAAAAGCAGCAGCACCTAACGGGCTTACGTTTGTGCGCTCGTAAACCGTCACGAGCCGCGTAAAGTCGCGTGCGAACGCATCGGAATATGCCGACAGATGATGTGCGAGTGTAGTTGGTTGTGCATGTTGCAAATGCGTGTAGCCGGGCATCACGGTATCCACGTGCTCCGCAGCTTTCGCTATTACCGCGCTTCTTAACTCGTTCACGTCTTTCATAAGCTCTGTCAGGTCGTCACGCAGCGCAATCCGTATGCACGTGGCTACTTCATCATTCCTCGAGCGCCCGGTATGCATCCTACCGCCGGTGCCCTCGCCCAGTTCGCGTATCAGTACCGATTCAATCGCCGTATGCACGTCATCGTATGCGTGTGCGAGCAGTTCTTGCTCGATAAACTCCGCCGCACCACGCTGCTCTATCGCGATTAAACCGTTCAGAATGTCCCGCGACTGTTCACGGCTTATTATGTCCCGCTCTTCTAACATCACCACATGCGCCTAGTACCACTCCCCCTAAGTAACGAAGAAAAAGCTAGACATCTCTCTCCATATTCGATACTCTAGCGTTGGATTACTCCACACCAACAAAAGGGGGAACATATGAGAGGACCAAATTGTGTAGTCGAATTAGGAGAAGGTGACCATGAAACACTCCGGAAAATTGTGCGCAAAAGAACAGAAAAACAAAACATCGTATTGCGTGCAAACATTATATTAATGGCAGGTAAAGGAGCCCTTTATCAAGATATTGCAAAAGTGCTTGGCGTCCAGCGCAATACCGTCACAACCTGGACCACACGTTGGCAAGAACTGGCAGATAAACCGATACATGAGAGGCTGCAGGATAGACCGCGCCCTGGCGCACCCGACACATTCACGCCAGAACAACTCTGTCAGATTATAGCGCTCGCCTGTGAAAGCCCGAAGGATTATGGACGACCCATTACCCATTGGACACACAGAGAATTAGCTGCGGAAGCAATAAAGCAAGGAATCGTCGAAAACATCTCGGCCAATTATCTCGGTCGCCTTTTAAAAAAAAACGACTTACAACCACACCGCAACCAGTACTGGCTAAATTCAAAAGCCGACGAAAAAAAGGAGGAAAGAATAGCTGACATTTGCGAACTTTATGCTAACGCACTGAAAAACAAGCAGGAAATCGTCATCAGCGTGGACGAAATGACGGGTATCCAAGCTTTGGAAAGGATCGCACCTGACCTGCCCATGGTCGTGGGTAAACCGCAGTCTATTGAGTTTGAATATACTCGCCATGGCACACAAACCCTTCTGGCTGGTTTCAATGTCGGTACGGGTGTTATAAAAGGCTTATGTGGTGATACTCGTACAGAGAAAGATTTTGTCGAGCTTATAAAATACCTCATCAAAGAAAACCCAAACTACAGCGTTTATCATTTTGTGGCCGACCAGTTAAATACCCATAAATCAGAAAGCCTTGTAAAGTTCGTCTCCGAATTTTGTGGCCTTCAGGATCAAGACTTGGGTATAAAAGGGGAAAGTGGGATATTGCAATCCATGCAGACACGAGAAGACTATCTAAGCATTGGCGACAGGCGCATTGTATTTCACTATACTCCCAAACACGGCTCTTGGATGAATCAGATTGAAATCTGGTTTGGCATATTGATGAGAAAAGTCATAAAGCGGGGAAATTTTTCATCTCAGCTAAACTTGAAAAACAAAGTGTTGACATTCATGGATTATTTTAATGAAACAATGGCCAAGCCATTTAAATGGACATATCAAGGAAAAGCGCTGTCGGCCTAATTATTTATTTTCGTGGTTATTTGGGGGGAG
>JAUXHM010000127.1 GCA_030621535.1 Candidatus Methanophagales archaeon
GTGTAACGAGGAAAAAAATACCGAAAGATTTAAATGTTAGTTTGTATGAAGTAAAACTTGATAAAAATGGGGACAAAAGTAAACTTGATAAGTGGGAGAACTATCGTGCAGGGTCAAAATTTAGACAACAAGCTTTCGGAAGCGTACTTCAATGAAGTGGCGACCTGTGAGTTAAATGGAAGCGATATGGAAAAACTGGGTGTGGCTGCGGATGAGCGAGTGAAGGTAAAAACGAGTTATGGAGAAGTGGTGGTGAAAGCGAAGGAAAAAGCGGGGACCCCTGAGGGGGTTATTTTTATCCCTATGGGACCTTGGGCAAATGCTCTCGTGAGCGGAGATACACACGGTGCTGGTATGCCTTCCTATAAAGGTATAGACGCGGAGATAGAGCCCACAGAGGAGGCGGTTTTGCAGGTAAAAGCGTTGATGAAGACGTATATGGAATAGGAGGTAAAAAAGGAAAAATGGTAGAAATTACGGACGTTGTATGCTCCCTGTGCGGATGTGTGTGCGATGACATCGTGGTGGAAGTTGAGGATAACAAAGTGACGAAGGTGAAGAAGGGAGCCTGTGCAGTGGGGAAGAGCAAGTTAATGGGGCACGGAAGGATAGAGGAGCCTGCGATAAGAGAGAACGGCAGCTTGAAGGCGTGTTCTTACGACGATGCGATAAAGAAGGCGGCAGAGATACTGGCGGCTTCGAGAAGACCGCTTTTGTACGGGTGGAGTTCTACGGTCTGTGAGGCGGATAAAGTAGGTGTAGAGCTTGCAGAGGAGATAGGCGCGGTTATAGATAATACCGCTTCGGTCTGTCACGGACCTTCAGTGCTGGCGATTCAGGACGTTGGGCTTCCAAGTTGCACGCTGGGAGAGGTAAAAAACCGTGCAGATCTCATTATATACTGGGGCGCGAATCCCGCCGTGGCACATGCCAATCACATGAAGCGGTATTCGTATATTTCAAAGGGGTACTGGACGGAAGAAGGCAAAAAGAACAAGAAACTTGTCGTGGTGGACGTGAGGAGGACGGCGACGGCGAAGATGGCGGACGTGTTCTTGCAGATAGAGCAAGGGAAAGATTATTTAGTGTTCTCGGCGTTACGGGCTCTTCTGTATGGCTATGAAGATGTGGTGCCGGATGAAGTGGGTGGCGTGTCAAAGAAAGACCTGTTGGAGACCGTGAAGATGATGAAGGAGTCGAAGTTCGGGATAACGTTCTTCGGTATGGGCGTGACGCACACCAGGGGAAGGCACAACACCATCGTTAATGCGATAGAGATGACGAGAGCGGCTCATACACACACCAAGTTCAGCATAATGCCGATGAGAGGGCATTACAACGTGGCGGGAATCAATCAGGTATGCACGTGGGAAACGGGGTTTCCATTTGCCGTTGACTTATCCCGTGGTTACGCGTGGTATAACCCGGGAGAGGTATCGGCTACTGACCTTTTAATTAGGCGCGAGTGTGATGCGGCGTTGATAATCGCTTCGGACCCAGGAGCGCATTTCCCGGGTGAGTCAATCCGACATCTCGCTAAGATTCCTGTTATTCAGATAGACCCGTTCCCGAATCCGACAACCGAATTTGCAGACGTTGTCATTCCGGCTGCGATAAGTGGCGTGGAAGCGGAAGGGAACGTCTATCGGATGGACAATATTCCTATACGACTGCGAAAGTTAGTAGATACGGAATACATAGCGGATGAGGAGATAATGAAGAGGATACTGGAAGAAGTGAGAGCGATAAAGGAAAAGGAGGGCGAATAAAATGGCTGAAGGTGAATTGTTAATACGGAATGGAGTGGTTTACGACCCGATAAATGGCGTGAAGGGCGAGAAGAAAGACATTTGCATTCGTGACGGTAAAGTAGTGGAATCGGTAAAGAATCCGAAGGTAATAGATGCTGAGGGACGGGTTGTGATGCCCGGCGGTGTGGACATTCATTCGCACATTGCAGGTGGTAAAGTCAATTCAGGTAGGTTGTTCCGACCGGAAGACGGAAGAAAAGGGCTGAAGGCGAGGACAAAAGTTTGCAGACCGGAATCAGGCTATTCGGTGCCGAATACGTTCGCAATAGGCTATCGGTATGCGAGGATGGGCTATACGTTCGTGATGGAAGCGGCAATGCCACCGCTTGCGGCACGGCACACGCATGAAGAATTAGTAGACATTCCGATACTGGATAATGCGGCATTACCGCTCCTTGACAACAACTGGATGACGATGGAATACGTAAAGAGCGGGGATATGGACCTGCTTGCGGCATATATCGGGTGGATGATAAAAGCAACAAAGGGATTCGGCGTGAAAATAGTGAATCCCGGTGGAACAGAGATGTGGGGCTGGGGAAAGAACTGCGGTTTGAATGACACCGTGCCTACGTTCGATGTTACCCCCGCGGAAATAATAAAGGGTTTAGCAGAAGCGAATGAGAAGTTCGATATGCCTCATTCCATTCACGTGCATACGAACATGCTCGGTCATCCGGGGAACTTTGAAATAACAAAGGAAACTTATGACCTCGTGAAAGGCGTAAAAGCAGCGAAAGGCCGGCAGGTTATGCACACCACACATACTCAGTTCCATTCTTATGGTGGCACAAATTGGGGCGATTTCGGGTCGGAGGCGGATGCGATTGGGGATTACATAAACCAAAACGACCATGCGACCATAGACCTTGGCTCGATAATCCTGGGTGACACCACGACAATGACCGCAGACGGACCGATGGAATACAGCTTGTATCAGATAACGGGCCGAAAATGGACGAATCATGATGTCGAACTGGAGACGGGCTCAGGAATAACACCGTTTTTGTATTCCGGTAAATCGCCGGTAAATACCATTCAATGGGCAATAGGACAGGAATTGGCACTGCTGGTTAAAGACCCGTGGAAGTTGGCACTCACAACCGACCATCCAAATGCGGGACCGTTCATCGGGTATCCGATTCTTATTTCGATGCTGATGAGCAAGAAGAGGCGAGATGAGTCTGCGGAGGATATGCACAAGGTAATATTCGACCGAGCGGAATATTGTTCAATAGACCGCGAGTACGACTTAAATGAGATAGCAATAATAACAAGAGGAATGGCTGCGAAGGCTCTGGGATTGTACGAGCATGGCAAGGGACATCTGGGGGTTGGTGCTGACGGTGACGTTGCGATTTACGATATGTCGCCAGAGGAACGCGATGCGGGTAAGATACAAAAAGCGTTCTTGAACACGAAATACACGATAAAAGGTGGTGAAATCGTGGTGAAAGATGGAGAAGTGGTAGCGACACCAGCGGGAAAGACGTATTTCGTGACGCCGGAATGTGACGATAAGCTGACGGAAGAGATGATGGTCAAGTTAAAGGACAAATTCGACCATTACTACTCAGTGACCTACAATAATTATGCCGTGCAGGACGCTTACGTACCGAATCCATACGAGATAAAGGCGCCCTGGAGGAGCTAATAGAGGAGGAAAGAAAAAATGCAGACGATAAAATTAAAATTAAAAGAAGAAGTTACGAGAGGAGTTGCGAAGATACCCGTTGAAGTGGATTCATTGACGCCGGATAAACTTGCAGGAAAGACGGAAGCGGAGAT
>JAUXHM010000161.1 GCA_030621535.1 Candidatus Methanophagales archaeon
AATCAGAAGGGAATTGCCAATTACCGAAAAGAACCCTGAAAGGTCAAAAAAAGGCATCTACAAGATAGATGACCCTTTCTTCCGTTTCTGGTTTCGGTTCGTCTTGCCGAATGTGAGCAAGATAGAGGAGGATGTTGAACGTGCTTATGATGATGATATCCACCCTTTTATCGATCAATTTGTAAGTTTTTCATTTGAAGATGTGTGTAAGGAATTTCTGGTGGAATTGAACAAAAACAAACAGAATGGGCTTCCGCTGAGGTTCACGAGAATTGGCTCATGGTGGCATCGGGATAATGAAATAGACATCGTGGCTTTGAATGAAGATACAAAGGAGATTTTATTTGCGGAATGCAAATGGCAGAATAAGAAGGTGGGCATAAAGGTCTATGATGAATTAAAAGAGAAATCAGGACTCGTCAAGTGGAACAACGAAGAAAGAAAAGAGTACTTCGCTCTGTTTTCTAAGGCAGGGTTCACATCGCGACTCAAGAACGAGGAAGTCCTTCTTTACGAGCTGAAGGATATTAACAGACAATGAAAAATGCAAAGTATAAAAGTTAAAATAAACCTTTCCTTTCAAATTTTAGGAAAGTTTAATCAACAAACTTTTAGTAAAAGTTTGACCAAAAATGCTTCGTAGCTTCGCAGAAAGAAAAGCTTTACCAAAAGAACTTATTTGTTTTTCTTTTAGCACAGGTTTTCTTTTTTCTAAAAAGAAAAAGTGTCACTCGAAATACTCATTTATTGACTTCACTTCTATTTCGCTACCTTTCATCCCCAATATAGCAGATGCCGCAGCCTTCGCCGCCTGCATCGTTGTTATATACGGAATACCGAGTTCAATACAAGCCCTCCGTATCTGGTATCCGTCCTTATAGGACTGTTTATCCGTGGGCGTATTTATCACCAATTTTATCTCCTGCGAGTGCATCATTTCTATCACATTCGGAGATCCCTCTTGCAATTTTTTTAACTTCTTAGCATCAATCCCGCACTGCCTTAGATACTCCACAGTACCTTCTGTGCCGACGATTGACAGCCCCGCTTTTTTTAATTTATGTGCAACATCTCCTATCACCTCTCTGTCCTCTTTACATACCGAAATAAAGACCGTACTGCCCACCTCTAATGGCAAAGGATTATCAGCCGCAAGTTCAGACTTGAAAAATGCCTTATCGAATTCGTAATCTATTCCCATCACCTCGCCCGTGCTCTTCATCTCAGGTCCTAAAATAGTGTCAACACCCGTAAACTTCAAGAAAGGCAATACGACCTCCTTCACTGCTACATGTCCTATTTCTACTTCTTTATATTTTTCTTTGGTAAAGCTTTCTTTTAAGCCCTTACAGGGCTTGCGGGGTCGTGGGGCAGAGCCCCACATAAAGAAAGGTTTTTTAACTCCCAAATCACGTAATTTATGCCCCAACATCACCTTAGCCGCGAGATTTGCAAGTGGTATCCCTGTTGCCTTTGCAACGTACGGTATCGTTCTACTTGACCTCGGATTCACCTCCAGCACGTAAACCACATCATCCTTAACCGCCATTTGGATATTGAGCAACCCTTTTATCTGTAATCCAAGCGCTATTCTACGCACATAGTCCCTTACCGTCTCTATAACATCCACAGATAATGATTGCGGTGGAATAACGCAAGCAGAATCGCCGGAATGAATGCCCGCCTCTTCTATGTGCTCCATTATCGCACCAATCAGAACCTCTTCGCCATCGCATACCGCATCTACATCGATTTCAGTGGCTTTTTCCAGGAATTTGTCTATTAGCACTGGCTTCTCCTTTGATACACGCACCGCCTCACGCATGTATCTGATGAGTTCTTCTTCGTCATGCACTATCTCCATTGCTCGTCCACCCAACACGTAAGAGGGGCGAACAAGCACAGGAAATCCTATCCTCGAGACTACTTCCTTCGCGCCTTCCAATGTGGTCGCATATCCGCTATCAGCCTGGGGAATTTGCAGCCGTAGAAGGAGCTCACTGAATCTCTCCCTATCTTCTGCCATATCCATGTTCTCCGGGTCTGTCCCCATGATTACCGTCTTTGACCCTAACCTTTCCAGTTCCTTCTTCAGTGGTGCCGCTAAGTTGACCGAGGTCTGACCACCAAACTGCACCATCACACCATCGTATTTCTCCTTCTCTATCACGTTCATCACGTCTTCAAGCGTCAAAGGCTCGAAGAAGAGCTTATCCGAAGTGTCGTAGTCTGTGGATACGGTCTCCGGGTTGTTATTTATGATGTGCGCTTCTATTTCTTCCTCCTTCAATGCCTTGACTGCATGCACGGTGCAATAATCAAACTCGATTCCCTGCCCAATCCTGATGGGACCAGCACCAATAATCAACACCTTTTTTCGTGCCGAAGGCTTTAATTCACATTCTTGCTCATAAGAGGAATAGAAATAAGGCGTTTTCGCCTCAAATTCCGCTGCACATGTGTCCACCATCTTGTAGGTGGGTATAATTCCTTCTTTTCTTCTGAGGTCGTTTATCTCCTCTCTGCTTCTCCTGGTTAGTGATGCAATCCGCTCATCGGTGAACCCCATTCTCTTCGCTTTTCTTAGATTTCCACCAGGATTCTCCTTTAATCTCGCCTCCTGTTGCACTATCTTCTCTATCTTTTTTATGAAGAACGGGTCTATACAGCTAAGCTCAGCTATCTCCTCTATGCGAATATCCCGTTTCAAAGCCTCGTAAATCGCAAAAATACGATCATCTGT
>JAUXHM010000070.1 GCA_030621535.1 Candidatus Methanophagales archaeon
GCAGCGCGTATGGTTCTTCTGAACTCTTCTGTTTCGATAATCACCTGCGCCGGGAACTCAAGCTCTGGAACCTTCGGCTCTTTTCGTAGCGAAGAGGGGTCAAGCAAGGAAATAGTGTAAGCGAGACTGCCCATCCTTGTAAACAATTTTTGAGCGTGCTCGTCCAGTTCCAACTCAACTTCTTCCCTTCCTCCTATTCCGAGGATGTCAAGCAACTTCCTGAAATCTATGCCTATTTCCGTCGCCCCCGTGACCTGCGACTCGGTCGTGGGTTCCCCTTCAGGTACGGCTTCCGGTTCTGCCCCCTTAGGCACAAACCTAAAATCGTCAAAAGCATCGCTTTGCAACTCGAAAGAGACCATTGCCACATTCGCAGGGTCAACCGCTCTCAACTTTAAGCCATCCTCCGCTATTCTTAACTTCCCTTCATCCACTATCGCTGTAATTGATTCTATGCATCCTTTCAAGATATTCGCATCTATCTTAGCCTCAAACATTTTTCCCTTATTCCCTCCTATGTTATAATATCAAATGCCTTAATAGTACAAAGATAAAACATAAATATATTTAAACTATGAAAAGCCGAGTTAAAGTCAGAGTTAAAGTTTCTGATTTGACACGATATTTGATATGTCCCCGACTGGTGTATTTCAGTGCAAAAGAGCATCATGAGGGGATGGCAAAGGGGAAAGAAAGAGGATTTATTGAATCTATTCTGCTGAAGGAGCTGGCATTTAATTTACATAAATTTTACGGAGAGAGAAAAGAGGATGACCCAGAACCAGAGCCGGAATCAGAATCAGAAACGGAAGAAGAGCATGCGAAACGGGTAATTGAGGATATTGTGGATGGTGTGGAAAGGATATACAAGGAAGAACTGAAAGGGGTGGAGAAGGATTTCTTTGAGGAAGTAAAAGAAGATTTCATTCGCAGCCTGAGTATGAGTACGAAAACGGAAAATGGCGATTGGCTGGAGAAGGTAAGGACTGAAAACGAGCTGTCGGAGTTGGAGAACGCTTATGGATACGAGCGAGAACATGCGATGTTATCGGAAAAGTTGAGCATGAGCGGCAGTGTGGACAAGCTGATAAGAACAGAGGAAGAAGTTATTCCATGCATGATAAAAACAGGGAAGTGCCCGGAATATAGCGTGTGGAAAAGCGACAGGGTGCAATTGGCGGCGTATGCAATGCTTATCGAGGAAGAATTTGGATTTGAAACAACGGTAAAAAGGGGATTTGTAGAATATATAAGGAATGCGGAATCCCGAGAAACGCAGATAAGGAGAAGAGACAGAGCGCTTGCTTTACAGATATTGAAACGAGTAAAGCGGATAAAAGAGGGTGTTTACCCGGAGAAAGGGGGGAATGCACCGTGCGATAAATGCGTCTTTGCGGAGAGGTGCGAAACGAGAAAGACACTTCTTTCTGCGTTGTTTGGAAAATAGATCTAACTTTTTTTTTTACGGTTTCTTTAGCAAAGCTTTCCTTTCCAAAGAAACGTTTGAAATAAGAACCACTCTGCTTATCTCCGATTCGTCCACAATCCGGTAATTATAATTCGCATTAGCCTTAGCATCAGAAGCAGCCGCGGCTAAACATTCTGCAATTTCACTTGCAAACTCCTTTACCTGACGATGCGCAGGCATAGCTTCGCGGGACAATCGTTTTCTCGAATACCCGAGGTGCATGTACGCCTTCACCTCGATAAAATCAGGATTCGCTACTTTTAACAATTCCGCATACCCCGCAGGATTTAGCATGTTCAGCCCCTGCATACAGGTAATCCTTATAACCGTTCTCGTCTTTCCTTTCTTCCTTCTTAGCTCGTCCAGCGATTCGTTTACCCGCGACCAGTAGTTGGCATGTGCAACTCGTTTATAAATGGTTTCATCCGGAGCATTCAAGGACAAATACAACTGCGTGGGCTCTATTTCTCGCACAACGTCCGGCTTCGTGCCGTTTGTCACCACAAAAGTAGTCATGCCATACGAATGAAACTCCTGTATAAGCTCCTTTAAATAGGGATACAACGTAGGCTCGCCAATAAGCGAAATAGCAACGTGCTTGGGTCTCTCCGCCTCGGCAAAGACATCTCTGTCCGTCTTTGGCGAGCCTTTAAACCCGGAAATGAGCCTCTTTTGCTCTTTTAGACAGCCTTCTGCTATCTCTTCCGGCGAATCCCAGACAACCTCTTCTACTCCTCCGTTTATGTTTATGTTGAACGCTTCAAGAGGGCGCCAGCAATGAACGCATCGCTGATTGCAGAAAATAGAAGGTGTCATCTGGACGCATCTATGCGCAGAAATGCCGTAAAATTTGCCCTTATAACAATTCCCTTCGCCTCGGATAGATTTCCATAGCCATAAACACGTTTTCACCGCGCTGTGCTTGTGCGTACCTACAAAGTGGTATCCTTGCTTTTCCAGCGTTTTCCTCGTTTTTGTTTCTTCAGCTTCATTGTAATTCGATGTAGCCTCTGGTTCCATTCACAAGCACCTCCTCTCCGTCCCGTATCCGTTCGTCTTCGAGTGGGTCGGTCTCAAGCGAGTCAACAACTGGTATCTCCGCTATTATCGCCCCCACTGCCACTATCGTATCTACACGCTGAACAATCATAGCACACGGGCTTTTTCCATGCTTCTTAAGCTGATATATCACATAAGAGCCAACAGTTGAACCTTTTCCGCCCGGGAATATCAAAATACGATTGGTTATCTCTTCTCCATAGATGTCAAGCGATTTATCCATGATAATGCCTGTGACGGGGTCTACGGCACCGAGGAAGGATATTTTCTGTTTTGATATTAATGCTTTCCCGGAGGCTACGCCTTTTGAGATGCTTCTGCCTTTTATTTTCATCGTTCAACAATTTTATTTTTAAGTGTTAAAGAAAAAGTTAGTATTGTAATAGAACATTATTTCTTGAAGGAAATTAAGGAGATAAAAATGGAAGAAAGAGAAGTACGTGGAAGAGAGGGGGAACAGCAAGCAGAAGCGCAGTCTTTGCTATTAAAATTGCGCCAATATCAGGCACAAGCGGAGACGACATCGCAGGAATTGGCTTTTGTCCGGCAGGCGATAGTAGAGCATGAGAAGGCGATAGAGACGATAAAGCAGTTGAAGCACATGAAAGCCGGTGACGAGCTGATAGTGCCAATAGGGGCTAATTCATCGGTTTACGTTACACTCAGCGATACAGATAAAATAATCGTCAGTATAGGTGGCGGTGTAAGTGCAGAAAAAGACCCTGATTCTTCAATGGAGTATCTTAAGGAGAAGAAGGAGTCGTTAGAAAATTCACTGCGTGAAATGAGCGGAATGATGCAAAAGCTGGAGCAGGAAGCGCAGAAATTGCAGGCACGATTACAACAAATCGCCGATAGTGGCACCGGCACCGGGAGAACGGGGTAAGTAGTGACCAAAAATCGAGTAATTAAAGATTAGTTAGATTAGAGGCGGAGAATGGAAGTGGAAAAAAAGCTTCATGGAAGAATGAAAGAACAATGTTTGACAAACTGAGAGCGAAGCTCCGGGACTTCTCCAAAAGCATCGAGCACAAAATAAGCGAGAAAGGAAAGGCGGCATTAGAAGGGGAGACGATTTTGACTGAGAAAGATTTGAAAGAACCGTTAGATGATCTGGAAACGGCGTTGTTGGAGAGTGACGTGGCATTATCCGTAGTGGAGGAGCTGATTGCGGGTGTGAAGGGAGAATTAGCAGGTAAGAGGAAGAAATGGGGTGTGAACACCGCGAAATTGGTGAAAGAAGCAATAAGAGATGCGTTGGTAAATGTTGTTAATGTGGACAAATTAGATTTTGATGAGTTCGTGGATAAGAGTGAGAAGCCCGTAAATATCGTTTTTGTCGGTGTGAACGGCACAGGAAAGACAACGAGTATCGCAAAAGTGGCGAAGAAGTTACTTGGAAATGGTCACTCGGTGGTGTTTGCATCTGCAGACACGTACAGAGCGGGCGCAACTGAACAGATAGAGGAGCATGCATCTAACTTGGGGATAAGAGTGGTGAAGCATCAATATGGTGCAGACCCCACAGCGGTTGTATACGATGCAGTGAAATATGCGGAGGCAAATAAGATGGATGTGGTTCTGGCAGACACCGCAGGTAGGATGCATACAGCCGTAAATCTCATGGAGCAGTTGAAGAAGATATGCAGGGTGACAAAGCCCGACCTCGTGATATTTGTGGACGAAGCGATGGCTGGGAACGATGCAGTGGAAAGGGCGAAGAAATTCGATGAAGCTGTGGGAATAGATGGTTCCATCCTGTCAAAGACGGATGTAGATGCAAAAGGAGGAACTGCTATCTCCATCGCGCATTCTACTTCTAAACCCATCTTATTCCTGGGTACGGGTCAGGGATACGACGATTTAGTGACGTTCGATACGGACTGGCTCATGGATAGGTTATTAGGAAATAATGATAATAGGGGGGCGAAAAATGTATCCTGAAGAATATAGAAGTATCATTTCGGGTTTGATAGATGCAAATGAGAGCCTAAAGACGCTGCTGGGTTTGTTTTATCAGCTAAAAGGCTACACCACAGAAGAAACGCTTGTGAAAAACTTTCGGGCGATGACAGGAAAGGAGGATGACTGCAAGGATTTGTTGAAATTGCTTAGAAAAGAGAGCATTATAAAAGTGGGCGCTTATGACGAATATCTGTGCCTGTCGGGCTATGAAGCGATTTTCGACAGGTTTGCCGCTGAATGTTCGCCACCACCAGGGGATTTAGTGGATTATGTTGATAATGCAGTGGAAGAAGGAGAAAAAGCGAAACTAAAAATGATAGAACTGCTTTTGAAAATGGGTAAACACGGCGCTGGCGGATTCACGCAATATGCGATTATAAAAACGGTCATCGCTGAAATGTTTTCGCCTGCGGTCTTCCAGTCGTTAGAAAATGAGTTTATCGCGCATAATCTGTGCGTGTATGGAAAAAGGCAAACAACTGAATTTCTGGCGTTATATCAAAATCAGCGTGAGGATAGAATGGAGGAAGCAAAGGAAAAGTTAAAAGAATGGAAAACGAACAAACTCACGGAACCACTGCGAAAAACAGTTGAAAAAGAGATAACCGAACTTGTAGAGGGCGCAAGGACGAGAATGGTGCGTGAAAAGCGAAAAGAGAAACTTGCTGAGACTCTTAGCATTCCCGGAAGTGAAATGATAGGAGATACATTTGGATATTTCAGCGGATTCTCAACGGATGACTCTTTTTTGTTTAGCACGTGCAATGCGCTTGTAGAGCATGATTCACTCTACATCGTGGTTACAGATAGCTTATCGGTATATGAAGCAACCGAATGGAAAAACTTTCCCGTGGTTTTTATTACCGAGCACATACCGAAATGGATAGGCAAAATCAAATTTGAAGCGGTGTTTAAAGATGCATATCCGAAATTATCTGAGCGTAAGATAGCAATAGCTGTGCCAAACGAGGTCGCATACACGAATTATAAGCAGGGACTTCTTCTTGAACTCGTAAACCGGTTGGGGATTCGTAAGGTCTGGGAATTGTGATACATGGATGCAGGGTACAAGATGCAGGATGCATGGGCACTGTCTAAAAATATAGTGATTTATCACCGCGGAGAGCGCAGAGTACGCAGAGTTTTAAGACGGTTTCAATTATTGCTTAGGTTTCTGGTGCCTTTGCGTTCTCTGTGTGCTCTGCGGTGAATTTTAAGAATCTTGTGGTTGTGGTTACTTTTAGGAAATACAATAATTTACTGCTGAATCGCACTTTTATCCACAACACGCTCAGGAATAATCTTCTCCACACCCGTTGTGAAGCTCTTTATCCTCTCTATGAACTTCTTCTTCAGCTTACCCGCTAAAACATGCTCAAGCACGTCCTCTATTGATACCACCGATGTTATTTTCACCTTATCCTTATACCTATCCTCGATAAGCACGTCATTCATGTTCGCTTGAGGAATCAGCACCTCTTTGATACCTGCCTGTACCGCTGCTTCCACCTTTGGCGTTATTCCTCCCACTGGCAGCACATCACCTCGCACGGACAATGAACCCGTCATCGCTACACCCTGATTAACCGGAATGTTCTCCAGCGAGGAAATAACAGCAGTAGCAATGGAAATAGAAGCTGAATCGCCCTCCAC
>JAUXHM010000005.1 GCA_030621535.1 Candidatus Methanophagales archaeon
ACGGCAATTTTCTCCATCGTATTCTGCCTGTTCCCGAACACGTTTTATATACTGGAGCTTGCAAAACTCGCAGTTGCAGGTTTAGGAGGAGGTGTGTGAAGTAGAAATGAAGATGAAGATAGCGATAACGATGAGGCATTTGTTTTTGATGCTTTACGTGAGCCTGTTCCTGGGTGTTCTGGCTGGGATACTCGTCCAGCTATTTTTACATCCACATGCGTACTTCTGGTGGGAAGAAATACCGGTATTTAGTGCAGTGTACGGTTTCGTCGGCTGCGTTATCATCATCATTGCATCAAAAGCGCTCGGTCATCACTGGCTTCAGAAGGAGGAGGATTATTATGAGAAGCATTGAAAAATGCAAATTGAAAATTGCAAAACTCAAAATTCAAACTTTAAGAACGTTTGACCAAACAGCTTCGCCTATTTTGCATTTTGCATTGAGCGCCAAGCGCTTTGGAGGTGAAAGCCAGTGATTGAGTGGTTTCATCCGGGGTTCATATTCCTCTTTGGTGCTTTCTTAGTGCCTCTTTTAAAGGGTAAAAAGCGACTGAAACAGGCATATATACTCCTACTCCCTGCGTTAGCATTTGTAAATCTCCTGCTCATGTCCAAAGGCGTACTTCTGTCAGAGGGGAAAACATGGGCACTTACTTTCTTAGGATATGAACTCACACTCGGCAGAATAGACCGGCTGAGTATGGTATTCGCATACGTGTTCGTGATTGCATCTTTTTGCATGTTCCTATATTCACTGCATATAAAAGAGAACTGGCAGCACGTATCCGCATTTTTGTATATCGGAAGCACGCTGGGGGTGGTTTTCGCCGGAGACCTCTTCACGTTGTTCTTTTTCTGGGAAATAATGGCTTGGGCATCACTGTTTTTAATCTGGTATGGCAAGACGAAATCGGCTTTCGGTGCGGGATTCCGATATATCATGGTGCATTCATTTGGTGGTGTCTGCCTGTTAGCAGGGGTTCTGATACATTTACACAATGGTGGTTCGCTTGCCTTTGATTCTTTTACATGGGGTATAGGGGGCGAGTATCTGGGTGTTAATCTAATATTCCTCGCGTTTATCATAAACGCGGCGGTTCCACCTTTACACGCATGGCTGGCGGATGCGTATCCAGAAGCAAGTGTTACGGGTGCGGTGTTTTTGACTGCATTTACCACGAAAAGTGCAATATACGTGCTGATACGCGGTTTCCCGGGTGTAGACATTCTGATATGGTTAGGAGCAATAATGGCGCTGTATGGAGTTGTCTTCGCGGTGCTTGAGAATGACATAAGACGACTTTTAGCCTATCACATCATCTCTCAGGTGGGCTACATGGTAGCAGGAGTGGGGATGGGCGTTTTTGGCACGGCGGCAGGAGAAATGGCAATAAACGGTGCTGCCGCGCATGCGTTCTGTCATATTCTGTACAAGGCGGTGCTGTTCATGGGCATGGGCGCGATAATAGAGGTAACAGGCAGGAGCAAACTGACCGAATTGGGTGGTCTATACAAATACATGCCCATCACTTTCGGGCTTTATATGATAGGTGCATTTTCAATTTCCGGATTTCCTTTATTCAACGGATTCGTGAGTAAGACAATGGTCGTCCAAGCTTCTGCTATGTGGGATTATTCAAGTATATGGCTGATGCTTGAACTCGCTTCAGTAGGAACTTTCCTGCATACGGGTCTAAAACTTCCCTGGGGCGTCTGGTTTGCGAGAGATAAGCCAGTATGCGAAGCGAGAGAACCACCCAAGAATATGCTTGCCGCGATGGGCATAACCGCGTTTTTGTGTACTCTTCTCGGTGTGTATCCACAAATACTTTACAATATTCTTCCTTATCCAGTTCATTATGAACCTTTTGCTGTGGGTCACGTGGTAGCAATGTGCCAGCTCCTTCTATTCACATTTGTAGCGTTCTGGCTATTAAGAGCAATGCTTCACGGCACTCCTACAATTACGCTTGACACCGACTGGTTCTACCGGATACCTGGTAAAAAGGTCATAAGGTTCTGCGAAGGACCGCTGATGGCGTTTGCGAACTACACTGACCGGAATGTAATGAAAATGGCAGGTTTTTTCGTCTGGGTCAGCAGGAATCCGTTTGCCGCGTTAAGAATAAAGGGAAAAGAGGTGAGACTAAAGGTGGAGAAACCTGTTGTTTCTCCGGAAAGTGTGGAGGCATATGAGCGAGATTTAGAGGAGGTAAAGAAGAGACAACCTGCAGAAGAACCAATGGTAAGATTAAATATAGGGACCGCAATGCTGCTGGCGCTTCTCTTTACCGCTTTATATTTGATAGCTATGTTTATACATGGATGGCTTATAAAATAACGTGGGCAGTGCCCACGAATTGCAAAATGCTGACTGAAAATTGAAAAATGTAAAAACACTTTATCTTTTCGCCTGGGTCAGCAAGAATCCGTTTGCTGCGTTGAGAATAAAGGGGGAAAGGGTGAGGCTGAAGGTGGAGAAGACAGTTATTAGCCCGGAAAAGGCAGAGGAACATGAACGTGGCTTAGAAGAGGTGAGGCTAAAACATACGAAGGAGTTTCCCAGATTGTCCTTAGGCGCCTTTATACTCTTGATTCTCCTGTTTTTCCTGATTTATTTGGCGATGTATTTGCTGACTGTGCATTGAAAATAAAACTTTCTTAGCAAGAAAGCGTTACCAAAGAGATAGGGAGTGGAGGGAGAATACGAGTAACATGGAGATAGACGTGCAGCTAATGGAGGGCAGCAATGTAATCATCACGTTTGGCAGGGTGGACATCGAATTAACAAAGGAGCAGGGGGAAGAAATTAAAGGTACTTCTTGTAAACGCCCTTGAGCGAGGTGAGCGTGATCTTCTCCCCCGCGGGGTCAACAAAAGCGAGCAAAGTCCTCTCGGTGAATAAGAAGAAGTCATCTCCACATTTCTCTCTTATCTCTTCTATGCTCTTACTGTCGAAATAAATCCTCTTTCCTCTTTCATCTCCCGCACGCTGCACAGAAGCTATAAGTTCAATAATCTTGTTCTCCTCAGGCTCTTCTTCAGCCATTTTATCAGCCATTTTATCTCCTTCCCTTAACCTTAATTAACACTTCGTTTTTGTCTCTGTATATAATGTATAATATAACTTCCTTCTATTTAATCTGTGTTAGCAATAAATCTTTTTAAACGATAGGGGCATAGTGAAGTTGTACAGTTGCTTCGTTAAGTGAGGGATAAAGGACAAATGTTTTTATCAAAAGAGAAGAGGGTAAGAGACGTGATGACGAGGGGTGTCGTTACTGTATCGTTTGACACACCGGTAAGCGAAATTGCGAAACTCCTGGTAAGGGAGTGCATATCGGGTATCGCGGTAACTGCACCAGACGGCGAGGTAGTGGGTGTTATATCGGAGATAGATATCATTAAAGTTTTTGACAAAGATTGGGACAAATTAACGGCGGAAGATGTCCTGTCCTCCGTTGTGAGGACAATAGACCCGGAAACGACGTTAAGAAAAGCCGCAGATATTATGCGCGATTTGAACATCCACCGGTTATTGATTCTTTCTCTAAGGCCCGCTTATGGCGTTCCCATAGGGATATTAACGGCAAGTGACATACTAAGAGCGAGCCTCGAGTAAACACTTTTTCTTTTTGTGAAAAAGAAAACCTGTGCTAAAAGAAAAACTAAAGAAATATTTTTAGTCAAGGTTTTTACCGAAGGTAAAAAAGTTGTTGGTAAAGCTTTCTTTCCTAAAGAAAGGTTTAAAAATAGAATTCTCTTACATACTCCGGCTTCCTTGTCAACAGGTCTCGAATACTTACGATACCCACGAGCATCCCCCTGTCAACCACGGGCAGCCGTTTTATGCGCTTTCGCGCAGCGAGTTTGCACGCTTCATCCACGGATGTTTCTGCCTCGATAGTAACCAGAGGGAATGCCATTATCTCTTTTGCCTTCACTTCGCTTGCCCTTCTATCTTTCAATAAAACTTTCAATGCGATGTCGCGCTCAGTAATAATCCCTGCTGGTTTGCCTTCTGAGGTTATCACTACACTCCCCACACCCAACTCGTCCATATCTTCCGCTATTTTAGTTACTATTGCGTCTCCATCTTCCGTGATAATTGGACGGCTCATCATCTCTCTGACTTTCATCTTTATTTCTCTCCTCTATATTAAATTTGCTTTTTTCTATATCAAATTAAATACCGAAATATTTATAAGATATGAGTTATGTATAAATGAATAGGTGAGGAAGAATGGGGGGAAAATTTATTGCCGCACTGAAATGTTTTATTAAATGCCCGGCGGACACAATGAGGCTCATGCTGACTTTAAACCCTCCTTATGATGCCCAAGCGGTAGAAGCGGTAAAGGCGCATTGCCCGGAAGTAGAAGTAGAGGGAGTGGGTTTTTATGCCGGGATTTTCCTTGCGCTCGTCTTCCTTGCATTCTGCGTGCTGGCGTATGTAATGTCGCTGATATATGGCGGCGTAACTATATGAAAAATCTGTGTAATCAGGTTTTTTAGGAATAGAATTCCCTTACACACTCCGGTTTCCTTCTCAGCAGGTCTTGAATACTTACAATGCCCACGAGCGAGCCATTTTCAACTACCGGCACCCTTTTTATGCCTTTCTTCGCTACGAGTTTACACGTTTCGTCTGCGGATACTTCTGGCTTGACGGTTACCAGAGGGGAAGCCATTATCTCCTTCGCTTTTACTCCGTTTGCCTCCTTATCCGTTAATAGAACCTTCAATGCGATGTCGCGCTCGGTAATAATCCCTGCTGGTTTGCCTTTTGAGGTTATCACTACGCTCCCTATCCCCTGCTTGTCCATATCCGCTGCTATTTTAGCGACTGATGCGTCTTCATCTTCTGTGATGACGGGATGTGTCATTATATCCCTTACCTTTTTCTCCTCTCTTTCAAATTCCCTTCTCTTTGCCCTGAAAAACGAAAAACACGATACTACCAAACAGAGCGCATTTTTACATCTGCTTGCTAAAACGCGCACTTCTGGATGAGGATAAAATCTTTTCGCACATCCGGGCTTCTTTGTCAATATGTTTCTAACACTTACAATGCCCACGAGCGAGCCATTTTCAACCACCGGCACCCTTTTTATGCCGCCCTTTGCTACGCACTCGCATGCTTCTTCAACTGGTGCGTCGGGCTCAAGGGTAATCAAAGGGGAAGACATTACTTCTCTTGATTTCGTCTCACTTGCTCTTTTATTCCTTAATACCACTTTTGACACGATGTCGCGCTCAGTAATAATTCCTTCGGGTTTATTTTCTGAGGTTATCACTACGCTCCCTATCCCCTGTTCTGCCATATCCTTCACTATCTTAGTGACCAAAACGTCTTCATCTTCAGTGATGATTGGGTGCGTCATTATGTCCCGGACTTTCATCAAATCAATTCGTTTGTGTGGATATTCCGGACCCGGACCTCTCAGCGGTTCAACTCCCGCTCTCACCCACAGAACGAGTTCCTGAAAAGAAGTCATTCTCCTATGCCCGGGTTCTGAAAAGTCCTCCTCTGCCGCCAGGTCAAAATCAAGTTTATATCTTCCGGGATGTGGCGGTATAAAATCCAGTATTGCCACTTCGCCCCGGTGTATTGCCGTGTATCTTCCCAAAAACCGCTTACCCGAATAAGCCGTCTTGAAAAGTGAAGCGAAATCCATAAATGACCTTCTCTCACTGAACAAGCACTTCCCCTGGCGGTCCGCGATTGATAACCTGTAATTGTTGAATTGAAGCCCCAAAGAAGAATTATATTCGTACCATTTAATCGTTTCGCTAAACTGGAATACAAGCCCTATTCTGCACCATTTCTGAAAGCTTGTGATTTCAAAAGAGCTGGATATTCTTATCCTCCCGTTCTTTTTATCGCCTTCAACCCTCACCACTTCCCTTTCCAAAGATATTTTTCTCCGCCAGTTCATAGTTTTTCCTATCTCTTATACTGTTAGTAATAACTCCCTTCTATTTAAGACGCAGATCAACACGGATTTACGCGGATTTATTTAAATTTAAGTTTTTTAATGTAAATCTGTGTAATCTCGTGGTTTAACTTTTACGTGCTGGTATGGTATAATCCTCGTATGCCTTTACTAAATGCTTCGTTAATAGTATTGTCGTGCAATAAAACAGCACCAGCATGACATATCTCACACCTCGGAATACAAAATCCCCCGGCTGCGGCACGTACCCCCCGTACTCCTCTTCCACCTCGCCCATGATTCTCCCTATTAGCCCATACCACCGCATCCCATAATAAAAAATAGCGTAAACGTTTATCGCGCAAAGCCCAAGAGCTATTCCCTGGATGGTTCGGGTCAAATCCATCTTCCGTTTCACTTTCACGCTCAATGCCACGAGGTATCCGAAGAGGAACCAGCCGATTATGACAAGCGAAATACCCGAGAACGTGCTTTCCCAGAAGGTTACAACGTCGTCAATGGTTATCGCTACTCGCCATAAAATCGCCGCCGCTATGATTATCACCAATGTTCGTTCATGCGTAATCACCCTGAACATAGCTTCTTTTATGTTCTTTGTGCGTTCCTTCTTCCTCGGTCTTTCTTTAATCAGTAGTCGGTAATTCTCATGCATGCCCTTTAGATGTCGCGCCAGGGCAATTGCTATGCAATAATACGCCACGAACAGGACATATCGCACATCGCGGAAGATAAAATCCCGCGCTACGGAAACTTCTACACGCAGTAATCCGCCCCATCGCATTCCATAGTAAATCATAATATAAAAGTTCAGCACGAGCACGCTAAAGGCGATACCGCGATAAATCCTATTTGATACCGGCCACTCCGTTGGTTTCGCACTCATTGAATACATGTGTGCAAAGACGAGCCAGCCAATTATGAACAGACTTACACCCGAACAGGCACTTTCCCATGAGCTTATTTCTGCATCCGCGCTTACAACCGCTCGCCATAAGAACGCTATACCGCCTACTACTATTGGTATCCTCCCATCGGTTAGTACCCGGAATAAAAAATCCCTCTTGTTCATCTAAAGCGCCAGGCATACTTTTTTTTTTAAAAAGGAGATAAGAAAACGGACTTTGTGTAAATCCGCGCAATATAAATAAAGATACTATTCCTTGTACTCCTTCTCCCCTTTTTTAATCAAGAACTCACACTCTTCTGATGCCCTTTCCAGATATTTAGATAGCACTATTGACGTGCAAAAAAATAGCGCCAGGGCAAAATATCGTATATCACGGCATATAAAATCCAGTGGCATCAAAGCCTCTTCCGAAGCTGCCATGAATATTAATCTATACCACCGCATCCCGTAGTAAACGAGAGCATACATGTTCACAGCGAATAGTGCAAAGGCAAATCCCTGGTATATCTTTGCAACGCTTGGTCGCGTAGTCCTCACTGCCAATGAACTTATGTAACCGAAGAGAACCCAACCCAGTATGAAAAGAGCCATACCCGAGCACATACTCTCCCACAGAGCTATTTGTTTGTCGAAACTTATGACGGCACGCCATAAAAATACCACGCCTAATATCACTATTACCGTCCGTTCATCCGTTAATATCCTGAACATTGATTCCGCTGCGCTCACTTTTCGCATCGCAGGCATCTTTTCGGTTACCAGCAAGTAATTGTCGTGCATCTTCTTTAGATGCCCCGTCGCCCATATTATTCCACAATACGCCAGCACTAACGCGGCGTATCTCACATCCCTGAGAAGAAAATCCCTTGGCACATAAATTTCAGTTTCAGTCATTAATCTATGCCATCTCATCGCATAGTAAACGAGAACGTAAGCATTCAAGGCGCTTACGCTAATGGCAATCCCCTGAGCAAGCTTATTCGAAATTATCCAGCTCGTCTCTCGCTTAGACAGCAGATAGAGATAACTGAAGATAAACCAGCCCAGTACGATAAGAACAACACCTGAGCACACACTTTCCAGAAGCGATATCTCTTTGTCAAGGCTTACGACTGTTCGCCATAAAATCGTCACAACCGCTATCACTGCCAGAGTTCGCCAATCCATTATCACCGTTTCGACTGAAATCCTATCGGTGTCCATTTTTATCTGAAAATCCCCTCTTCTTCTATTTAGAATTTTATTCTTATAAATATCTGATGGATAAGGGTATATAAATACATTTCGATTTTTATTTCGGCAGAATCAAAATCTTTTTACTCTTTACTCTTCAACGAACCCCTTGACATTTTTAAACGTAAAAAGGTAAAGCATTATCACTAATTAGTCTAAATGTATAGGAATAACGAGAGGATAGAGGAGGGAATAAGGGGGAAGATGATAAAGGGGTTGAATTATAGATTTTTTATATTGCTTTCTACTGTGTTAGCCTGCACTATCTTAGCTTTTTTTGTCAGTTTTATCAAGAATGAAACAATCGTCTATACGCATTTTTTCTATGTCCCTATCCTTTTAGCTGGGGTGTGGTATCGTAAGAAAGCCGTTTATATCGCCCTTTTTCTCAGCTTCGTCTATATCCTTGCAACCTATCCTTTGACCCATCTTTCGATAGATGTTTTTGCAAGGAGTGCTATTTTTGTAGCAGTAGCGTATGTTATCGGGCTTGTTAGCGAGAAGCGAGCTAAAGGAGAGGAGAAGCTAAAAGAAACAAAAGAGTATCTGGATAATATTATTACGAGTTCTGTGGATGTAATTGCTGTTGTGGATATGGAGGGAATGGTGCGTTCCTGGAACAAAGCAGCAGAAGACGACATGGGTTATTCTGCAGAGGAGGTAATAGGAACCAGCAACAAAAAATTCTTTGCTGACCCGGAAGAAGCGGAGAAAATAATGAGAATAGTGCAGAGAGAAGGGGGGCTCAAGAATTATAGAACAACCGTGTTAAATAAGGATAAAAAGCAGGTACACGTCAGCATGTCAGCGGCATTGTTAAAGGACAAGGATGGCGTGCCGATAGGCACTGTACGTGTGAGCAGAGATATAACAAAAGAAGTGGGGTTGGAAGAGAAAATAAAAGAGGAACGTGACAACCTGAATTTGATACTTGAGAGCATGGATGATGGTGTGTACATTGTATCAAAATACTATAAAGTAGAGTTTATGAACAAGGTTTTGATTGATGCGTTTGGATACCATGTCGGCGATGTTTGCCATAAGGTGTTTCATAATAGGGATGACCCCTGTCCACAGTGCAAAAATACAGAGGTGATGAAAGGAAAGACGGTGAGGTGGGAGTGGGACTCTCGCAGGAATAACAAGACTTATGACCTCTTTGAGACACCTTTGAAGAATATTAAGGGCACTATATCAAAATTAACGATATTTAGAGATATAAGTGAGCGAAAGCGAATGGAGGATGAATTAAGGGATGCTGAGGAGCGTTACCGGGTAATCTTCGAGCATACACTCACCGCTTTGTGTGTCATTGAACATGGCGAAGTAGTAACTCTGGCAAACAGAGAATTTGAGACCCTGAGCGGATATTCAAGGGAAGAAATAGAGGGTAAGAAGTGGATTGATTTCATCGCTGATGAAGATATGGGTAGGGTTCAGAATTATTGTGAGGAAAGAAGAAAAGGAGAAGCGCCGGCATGCTGTGAATTCAAGTTTACTAGTTGCAATGGAGAAATTAAGCAGGTGAATGCCTGGATAGAGCCAATCCCTGGGGCAAATAGGTGCATCGCCTCCTTGCTTGACATTACAGAGCTAAAAAGGAAGGGGGATGAACTGCGTGAGACCTGCGAAAAACTTAAGGAGCTGGACAAGATGAAGCGGGAGTTCCTTAACGTGGCTTATCATGAGATGCGGTCCCCTCTTGCTCCCATTGTGGGGTATGCAAGTATGTTGGAGCGCTGTGAACTATCGGGCAAGGGGAAGAAATATCTCTATATTATAGAGCAAAGTGCAAGAGAACTTGAGAAGATGATTAATCGGATGTTAGAACTTGCACGCATTGACAGTAAGAAAATAGAGCTGAGTTTGGAAGGGTTGTATATTCCTGAAGTCGTGGCGGAGGTGGTTAAGGGCATTGAACCTGAGGCAAAGGAGAAGAAGCAGGTTATCTCCACGGTCGTCCCGGAGGTAAAAATTCAAGCGGATAAGCAGAAGATGGTCGCTATTTTATATAACTTGATTTCCAATGCAATCAGATATACTCAGGAGGGAGGGAGAATAGACATCATGGTTGAGGATAGAGAGAAGGAGGGGGATATACGTGTTTGTATTGCAGATACAGGGATTGGCATTCCAGAGGAACATTTGCCAAAGATTTTTGAGCGATTTTATATGGTGGATACGTCTTTGACAAGGAAGTCAGGTAGTCTTGGGCTGGGCTTATCCATAGTTAAGGAATATGTAAACTTGCATGGCGGGAAAGTATGGGCTACAAGCGAATTTGGGAAGGGTTCAAAATTCTTCTTTATAATGCCAAAAAGACAATAATAAAATTTAAGGAGGGAGAAGATGCAGAAGAAGAGGATATTGATTGTGGAAGATGCGGCATACATGCGTGATATGCTAAGTGAGATGCTGGAGCAGGCGGAGAGAAGCTATGAAGTGGTGGGCTTCGCGGTTAATGGAAAGGAAGCAGTGGAGAAATATAAAGAATTGAAGCCCGATCTTGTCACCATGGATCTGGTCATGGAGGTGATGGATGGGATTCAAGCGATAAGGGAGATAAAGAAAGATGACCCAAACGCTTTGATTATCGCAATCAGCGCATTGGGTACGCCGGAGCAGAAGAAAGCAGCGCTGGATGCAGGAGCAGGTGAATACCTGTGGAAACCGTTCACCATAAAAAATTTATTTGACGCGCTCGAAAAACTGCTGAGGAAGAGAGAGGATGAGCGAGGAAGTGCTACTTGAAGAGGTTTTGCGTTCTCTCAGAAGAAGCCGAGTGAGGACTGAAATCGTAATGTATCTCTATAAAATCTATCCCCGGGCTTCGTATCCCGCGGAGATTTCGAGGAACACCGGGATAGACCCCACAAATATCCTTGGAGGGTTGCGAGGGATGGGCACTAGGTTCGATGAGTCAACTTCTCTTCTCACACAAGGAGTAGTAGAGAAGATAGAGCGTGAAAAAGCGACATACTACCGGCTTTCAGAACGGGGAAAATCGTTGATAGAGAGCATACAGGAGACTTAGTGGCTAATTTCAAATCAATTACGAAATTAAGAATTAGAGGTAATTCATAATAGTCCATTTGTAATTGGCTCATCATCGCCATCTGTTTTTTATGACATCACCGAAAAAAAACGAAAAGCTTTTATATACCTACATATACACATGTATATGCAAGCACATGTGTATGTGCTGATAAGGGGAGAAAAAAAGGGATAAAAAGATAGGAGGGAAAAGAAGAAAATGGAAATAGGAATAGATAGAATTTTGGACTCGTGGAGCTGTTTTGGCAGGAACCCGGGGCTTGCAACTCGGGTAATGTTTGATGAGGCAGGAGCGACTGTGGTGCATTCTAATCCGGTGCGTCACATGCTGGAATTAGAGAAGAGCGGTTACCTGGAGGATGCCCGAACGTTAGCGATATGGACTGCGATGCTGTATTCAATAGCTTTTGGCGCATCGTATGCGCTCATGGCAATGACGTACGGTGTGTTTTGGATTTAGGTTGGGTAGACAACAAAAAAGAAAGGAGGGATTAAAAAAATGTTTGATAGAAGTAAAAAAGCGGGATTGGGGGATGTATCTCAGTCTCTTAGAAAGAGCAGGGTACGAAGTGAGATTATGATGTATTTGTACAACAATTATCCAGAGGATTCGCATCCGGCTGAGATTGCTAAGAACACAGGGATAGACTCCAAAAATGTCTTTAAAGGACTGAGAGGTACGGGCTGGCTTAATGTAGCGAAATCTCTTCTCAAACAAGGTGTTGTGGAAGAGATAGAGCGTGAAAATGAGACATACTACCGGCTTTCAGAACGTGGTAAATCGCTGGTAGAGAGCCAGCAGGAAGCCTAAAAAAGAAAGGAGGGATAACAAACAGAATGATAGACATAGGATGGATCCCCAATGTGCCTCCGGCCATTATTTATATTATAGGGGCCGCCTTACTGCCCCTGCTCGGCACGGGAAAGGCGAGGAAGATATATCTTATCGTCTTAGCTGCGCTTGGGTTAATCACCGTGGCGTTGATACGACCACAGACGAACTGGGTATTCTCTGTTATGCCGGGATTTGAGCTGACATTCCTGCATGCGGATTCATTGAGCCTTATAATGGGTTATATATTTGCCCTAATCGGCGCTGCGGCGATAATATACTCATTGGATATAGTAAAGGAGAATGGGGAGCTTGTATGTGGCTTGCTGTATTTAGGAAGTGCGCTGGGCGCGGTATTTGCCGGTGACTTCTTCACGCTATATATCTTCTGGGAGATAATGGCGTTCTCTTCGGTCGGGCTGATATGGTACAGCCGGACAGAGCGGGCGACAAATGCGGGGATGCGATATATCATATTTCACTTGCTTGGAGGCTGTGCCCTTCTTGGGGGAATACTGATACATTACATGAATACGGGTTCTATCACGATTGGACCCGTAGAATCGGGCATAGGATATTTCCTTCTGCTCATAGGGATAGGAGTAAACACGGCATTCATATCTCTTCATTCATGGCTGCCGGATTCGTATCCGAAGGCAACGATAGCCGGTGCGGTATTCATGTGTGTATTTACGACAAAAACCGGTGTGTATGTGCTTGCGAGAACTTTCCCGGGTGTAGAAGCGGTAGCGTACATGGGCGGTGTGATGTGCCTCTACGGCGTTGCATTCGCACTGATGCAGAACGACGTGCGGAAACTCCTTTCTTACCATATTGTGTCACAGGTTGGCTACATGGTAGCGGGGATAGGAATCGGCACATATATAGGCATAAACGGTGGAATCGCGCACGTTTTCAACCATATCCTGTACAAGGCGCTGCTGTTTATGTGCATGGGTGCAGTGATATATGCGACCGGGAAGAACAACCTCACAGAACTTGGCGGACTGGCGAAGAAGATGCCAATAACGATGATAACGTGCGTGATAGCAGCTCTTTCCATTTCTGGCATGCCCGGCTTTAATGGATACGTGAGTAAAGGTATGATAGTCCATGCCGTGGAATTAGAAGGGATGCATATCCTTGCATTTGTTTTAATCCTGGGTTCGGTGGGCACTTTCCTGTCTTTCTTAAAACTCACTTATTTCGTGTTTTTCAAGCGAAATGATGGAATAAAAGCGAAAGAAGCGCCGCTGCCCATGCTTATCGCAATGAGCGTTACGGCTTCCCTTTGCGTTGTCCTCGGTGTATATCCGGAACTGCTCTACCGAATACTTCCTTATCCCGGGGTTGCGTTTCACTACCACGCATACGGATTCGCGCATACGATAGGCACGCTGGAGTTATTGATGATGACCGCGGTGGGATTTGTCGCGCTGCAATTTGTATTCTCGCCCCATGAGAAAATAACGTATGACATAGACTACCTTTACAGGAAGGCAGGAAGAGGATTTATATGGTTCTGCGAGCAGCCGTTAGTGACCGTTGCGAATTTTATTGATAAAAGCTTGCTGAAACTCGCTGATGCAGCTGTATGGTTCAGCAGGAATCCAACGGCGGCGTCAAGAATAATGGTGGCTATGGTAGGTGCAGTGGTAACGAGACCTTTTTTCAATCCATCGTATGGGCAATACGCGCGTGATTTGGAAGAGCTCAAGCAGATGTATCCGGGAGAAGTGCCGCGGGTAGCGATAGGAACAGGCGTGCTGTTAGCACTCGTGCTTTTCACGCTCTATTTGATCGTTTATCTAACGCATGGAGTGCTGTGGGTATAATCGGAGCCAATAGGGAATAGCCAATAGGGAATGGGATTGGAGGGGTCACCTCCAATCTTCAACATTTTTCACTCATGTGTAATTGATATCTTTTTGTCCTTTATCCTATCATATAAGTATTTGGGAAGCGGAATTTTAACCTCTTCATCAAAAATTAAAAGTTTCGTGTTTAGTGTTCCCTCTTCAACAAGCTTGAATTTAACATCGCATGATTCAACTTCTACAATCTCTCCCTCCGGCAAACTTTCCATGTCTTCCATTGTTCTTATCTTTATCTTCTTCATTATATCTCACTTTACCTTTTTTGCATATAAACTTTTTTCTGATTTTGTGCTTTCTCTTGCGGTTATAAGATAACATATCCCTCCTTCTTTTGTTTCTAATACGATTGTCAAAATTCTTCCACTGTTTGTTTTTCCATAGATCAAAAATCGGTTCTTCTTCCGCTGAATGAAATTGAGCGTATTTAAAACTTCCAAGACTTCTTTTCGCCTTATATTATGCCTTACGATATGATATTCCGCTTTTTTCGTGATAATGATGTTTTTGATAAGCATGTTTTCTACTTCTCATTTGGATTTGAAGTATGGCAATGCTTTAGATTTTAAAAAATAAAAAAGGGGGGACTGATGGATAAGATGTCCAACCCCTTTTACATCTCTCTTGCAAATGCAACCCGGGTTTCGGTTGTTGAGACATCTCTGCTTTCGTGAAGGAAATCTTCAATCACTTTCGCGTCTTCCGCTTCGTAACTTTTGATTTTGTCGAGAATTAAAAATGGTTATATTTTATATACAACATAGAACTTAATTTAGGATATACACTATCAATAGAGGTATGAGGGCAGAAGAAAGATGGATAAAAAGGTGCTGAAAGGATTACTAATAATGCTTGCATGTGCGGTATTAGTGGTATCAGCGGTATCCGTGTTTGTGCTGCATTCTGAGCATTCAGAACTTTTAGAAGGTTTTCTGTACGGAGCGGTAGGAGTAGGTCTATTCATGATAACGGCTAAGATATTGACCCTAATACAAAAGGAGGGGAAACAGGATGATTGAGTTTGATATACCTCCTTTTCTCATTTATTTTTTAGGTGCGGCATTAATTCCGCTACTGGGAAAGGGAAAAGTAAGGAAGATTTCCCTCGTTGCTTTAGCGGTTTTTGGCTTTGTCTGTGTCGCGCAGATACAACCTCATACCGGCTGGGTATTTCCCATTTTCTCGGGAATTGAGCTGACATTTTTGCATGCGGATAGGCTTAGCCTGATAATGGGGTATATATTTGCGTTAGCAGGCGGTGGTGCGATAATATACGCGATTAGCACGGTAAAGGAGTCGGGACAATATGTGTGCGGATTGTTATACATGGGGAGCGCTTTAGGGGCGGTATTTGCGGGGGATTTCTTCACTTTGTATATCTTCTGGGAGATAATGGCGTTCTCTTCGCTCGGTTTGATCTGGTATGAGGGTTCGAAGAGGGCGAGAGATTCGGGGATGCGATATATTTTGTTTCACCTGTTTGGTGGTTGTGCTCTTCTTGCCGGGATAATCATTCATTATACGAGCACAGGCGACATAGCGGTACAATCCATAGAACCGGGCATAGGATACTTTTTACTGCTAATCGGGATAGGCGTAAACGCGGCATTTATACCATTCCATACCTGGCTGCCGGATTCATACCCAAAGGCGACAATCGCAGGCACCATTTTCTTATCCATATTCACGACGAAGACGGGTATATACGTGCTTGCAAGGACCTTTTCGGGTGTAGAGGTAATAGCATATATGGGTGGAGCGATGTGCCTCTACGGCGTTATATTTGCGATATTGCAGAATGACGTGAGAAAGCTCCTTTCTTATCACATTGTGAGCCAGTTGGGCTATATGGTGGCAGGGGTGGGAATGGCAGGTGTAGGAATGGGTGTTATAGGACTGGATGCCGCCGCCATGGGGACAATGGTGGAAAAATTAGCGTTAGATGGTGCTATAGCGCATCTTTTCAACAACCTCTTGTTCAAGACCACGCTGTTTATGTGCATGGGCGCGGTGATATATCGGACAGGGAAAAACAATCTCACCGATATGGGAGGACTTGCGAGGAAGATGCCAATAACGATGATAACGTGCGTAATAGCAGCTCTTTCTATCTCGGGTATTGTGGGCTTTAATGGGTACATAAGCAAAGGGATGGTAATTCACGCTGCTGAACTGAAAGAGATGCATATTCTCGCATTTGCTTTGACGCTGGGTTCGGTAGGCACGCTAATATCATTTATAAAACTCACCTATTTCGCTTTTTTCGCTAAGAATGAGCACATAGAAGCGAAGGAAGCGCCCTTACCTATGCTCGTTCCGATGTGCATTACCGCTTTCCTCTGTATGGCTATCGGGCTATACCCGAAGTTGCTTTACTGGATATTACCCTTCCGAGATGCGGCGTTCCATTACCACGCATTTGCACTAGGGCACACGTTAGGAACAGTGGAACTGGTGCTGATGACGGTTTTCCTGTTCTTCATGCTCGGGTATTTTGCACCTCACGAGAAGATAACGTATGACATAGATTACCTGTATAGAAAGGCAGGTAGAGGATTTATATGGTTCTGTGAGAATCCGTTAGCGCATTTTGCGATTGGATTGGAGAAGGTAGTACTGAGAATTGCGGATTCTTTCGTCACCTTCGGCAAGAATCCAATAAGAGGAATAAGAATGGTGGTGGACACGATAGGCGTAGCGCTGTTGAAACCTTTTGTTTTTGTTTACAATCGGGTAGTACAGCCGGTGTACAGGCATTATGAGCGAGACCTGGAAGAAGTAAAGATGCGACCAGCGGAAGAACCCCTGGAGCGAATGAGCATTGGAACCGGTGTGCTGCTGGTGCTTCTCTTTTTCGCTTTATATCTGATTGCTATGCTTGTGCATGGGTGGCTGGCTTAGCATTGTGAGTACAATTAGCGGTTTAGCTATTTAGCGGCTTAGAGGTTTAGCTATTCGAGCAATCGCTAAAAAACCAGCCTTCTAATCTGCTTGAAAGCCCTGACACCTAACACCTAACACCTAACACCTAACACCTAACACCTGGATGTAACCTGACACCTGTTTAAATTACATTCCCGATTGCTACTTCTACAAGCTTATAGAAATACATAGAGATTACGTTCAGCCCCAGAATAAAATCCAGGAGGAACAAAACCGAGAAAATCGCGGTTATTGTTAATGGAATGAGCATGAACAAAGGTGCTTCTTTTACTTCTACCTCTTTTGCCTCCCCTTCTGGCTGCTTGAAGAATGCCGTATGTATGATAGGGAAGAAATAAACGACATCCAG